>JBBSOW010000003.1:0-84603 GCA_038259365.1 Propionibacteriales bacterium | reverse complement strand
TCCCGGGCCGATCAGTTCGGCGAGATGGCAACCCTGCTGGGCGATCCGAACCGCGTCAACACCCGCCTCGCCGAGATCGCGGCCGTCGGCGTCGAGGAGGTCGGTCGCGCCTGCGCCAACTGGCTGCCCTCCGCCTACAGTGCGACGCTGCTCTACCGGGCCGAAGGGGATACCGCCGCCGACACCACCGCAAAGGACAGCACCCGATGAGCCGCCAGCCCCTCCCACCACCGGTCGGTCCCCCCGCGGATTGGAGCTTCCCTGCCCCGATCATCGAAACCCTGGCCAACGGGCTAGACGTGTGGTGTTACGACCTGCCCGGCCAGTACATCGTCTCGGCCACCCTGGCCACCAAGGCGCCCCTGAGCGCGGAACCACGGGAGCGCGAAGGGGTGGCGCTGCTGACCTCCCGGACCCTCGACGAGGGGAGCCGCCACCACAGCGGCGACAGCTTCGCCGATCTGCTCGAATCCGAAGGGGCCGCGATGGGCGCCTCGATCAGCCACGCCGGCATTCAGGTGATGCTCGACGTGCCCGTCTCCCACCTGCCGATGACCCTGCCCCTGCTGGCCGAATCGGTGATGTCTCCCGAGTTGGCCCAAGACAACGTCGATCGCCACCGCACGCTTCGCCTCGGCGAGATCGAGCAGGCGGCGGCGAACTCCGCCCACACCGCGACGCGCACCTTCGCCGGGCTCGTCTTCGCCTCCGCGAACCGCGCTTCGCGAATGAGCGGCGGGCAGGCCGACACCGTGGCCACGATCAGCCGAGAGGACGTGGTCGGCTTCCACCGCGAACGTTTCACCCCCGCCGACAGCACCCTCATCCTCGGGGGTGCGCTGGACGGGCAGGGACGCTCCCTCGCCGAGGCCGCCTTCGGGAGCTGGGCCGTCGCACCGGCGACGCGCGTGGACGTGCCGACGCCGGAGAGGCAACCGCCGCGGGCGCTCCTGGTGCACCGGCCGGGCGCCGTCCAGGCCGATCTGCGCCTCGGCGGCCTGGGCATCGATCGCCAGGATCCACGTTGGGCGGCCCTGAGCGTGGCCGCCTACGCCATGGGCGGGGCGTTTCTGAGCCGCCTCAACAAGGTGCTGCGCGAAGAGTTGGGCTACACCTACGGCGTCGGGTTGCAACTCAGCCCACACCGTCGCCGCGGCAGCTTCGCGGTCGCCGGCTCGTTTCGCACCGACGTCCTCGCCGACGCCGTCCTCCAGGCCCGTCGCCTCCTCGACGTCAGCGCGTCGGGCTTCACCGCCGAGGAGGTGAGCGAGGCGGTCAACTACATCACCGGGGTGTCCCCGCTGCGCTACGCGACCGCCGAGGCGGTCATCGATCAGGGCGCCCTGCAGGTCCTGACCGGGTTGGAGACCGACTACGTTGATCGCCACCTCCGCAACGTCTCGGCGGTCACGCCAGAATCGGCCACCGCCGCCTACACCGAGATCATCGACCCGAACCGGCTGACGATGGTGGTCGTCGGGGACGCCGACGCGCTCGCCCCGGCACTCGGACAGGCCGGCATCGACGTCGAGATCGCCGACTAGTGGGCATCACCGTTAGTTCGTCGGGGGTTCAGGTCCAGGCGGTGGGCTCGCCCAGGTAGAGACCGCAGGCGGTGTCGAGGCCGTCCTCGGCGGTGCCACCCATCATGCCGGTGGGGAGGTAGGAGTCTTGATAGTCGTCGTGGCTGGCCCGCCAGATCGCGAAGCCCCACATGGTGGCGGAACCGGCATAGCGCAGCCGACACAACCGCAACTCCTGTCCGCCCTCGATGACGGCATCGACGTAAGCGAAACCGGCCCGGTAGCGAACCTTGACTCCGCTGATTTGGGGCCAGCGTTGCCGGGCACGGGCGGACAGGCGTTGCTTCAGCGAGGTCTGGGTCGAGTCCGGGATCTTGGCCATGGGCCCCATCGTGGCCCAGATCAGGACCCGATATCGCGGCGTTGCGGCGTGTCATCACCGTGGATGATGTCCAGTGGAGGGATAACAGGGTCCATGGTGATCTCTTCGCCCTTTGTGATCATCCTGACCGCCAACGAGAAAGCCGTCCTGCAGGCTCGAGCCACCTCGGCCCGGGCCCAGCACCGGATGGTGATCCGTGCCCGTATCGTGCTGGCCGCCGCTCGCGGCCGCACCAACGCCGCGATCGCCGCCGATGTCAGGATGCATATCGATACCGTGCGCAAATGGCGCAGCAGGTTCTACCATCACCGCCTCGAAGGCCTGACCGATCTGCCCCGTACAGGCCGCCCACCGCTGTTCACCCCGGTGCAGGTGGCCGAGGTCAAACAACTGGCGTGCACCCTGCCAGCCGAAACCCAGATACCACTATCACGATGGTCCAGCCAAGAGTTGGCCACCGAAGCCACCCGTCGAGGCATCGCCGCCTTGATGTCGGCGTCGTCGGTGCGCCGGTGGCTCAACAGCGATGCAATCAAACCCTGGCAGCACCGGTCCTGGATTTTTCCCCGTGACCCCGCCTTCGCCGTCAAGGCCGCCCGAGTGCTGGACCTCTACGCCCGTACCTGGGAAGGCCAACCGCTGGGCGATGACGAGTACGTCATCAGCGCCGATGAAAAATCCCAGCTCCAAGCCCTCCATCGTCGCCATCGCGGAGCCTCACCGTCACCAGGCCAGCTCCGGCGGGTGGAGTTCGAGTACCGTCGCGGCGGAACCTTGGCCTACATGGCCGCCTACGACGTCCACCACGCCCGTGTGATGGGCACCATCGCCCCCAAAACCGGGATCGAACCCTTCACCGAACTGGTCAACCACGTGATGACCACCGAGCCCTACGCCTCAGCGAAACGGGTGTTCTGGGTAGTCGACAACGGCTCCTCCCACAACGGCTGGCGCTCCATCCAACGAATGGAACAGGCCTGGCCCCAAGCCACCCTTGTCCATCTGCCGGTGCATGCGTCGTGGCTCAACCAGGTAGAGATCTACTTCTCCATCCTGCAACGCAAAGCCATCAGCCCCACCGATTTCCAAGACCTCGATCACCTCGCCGAGCGGATCCTGGCCTTCCAAGAACGCTACAACGCCACCGCCAGCCCGTTCGACTGGCGCTACAGCCGCGACGACCTCAACACGTTCCTCCGCCGAATCGACCAGGCAGCCTGACCCCCGACGAACTTGCAGCGATGACCACTAGCTCAACACCCGGCACTCGTTGGTGTGGATCGGCGCCCGCACCCCGTCCAGACCAACGTTTCCTGCGCCACCCTCAGACGGAGCTACCGCCCGAGCGCCTTCACGGCCCGCTTGATGGCGGCCTCGGCGGCATCGTTCTGCTTCTGGTACTCGGCCAGATCGCCGTCCTTCAGCGCCTTCTCGGCAGCCGCGTAGGACTGCGTCGCCTCGTCGAGCGCCTTGTTGGCCGCGGCCTCGTCGACCTTTCCGGTGGGGGGCTCGGTCGGCGAGGCGGACGGCGTCCCGGGTTGATCGGGATTGGCGGGCTCGGCAGGCGTGCCGTCCGACGTTCCCCCGGCGATCGGCACCTCGCCGGTATCGACGCCGGCGTCGCCCTTGAACACCACGTCGAGGGCCTCCTGCAGGGTGTCGCCGGTACCCACCGTCTCGCCGAAGCGGACCACCACGAACCTCAACAGCGGGTACGATCCGGTGCTGCCCTCCCGCTCGGTGTAGACCGGCTGCACGTACAGCAGCCCGCCGCCCACGGGCAGGGTCAACAGGTTGCCGTAGGTCACCTGGGCCGAGCCCTGGATGAACAGCCGCAACCGTTGCGCGACGGCCGTGTCGTTCGTGATCGCGTTGAACGTCTGGCCCGGGCCGTCGATCTGGCGGGTGTCGGACATCCGCAAGATCCGCAGCTGACCGAAATCGGGGCTGCTGCCCTCGGCGTTCACCGCCATGTAGGCGGCCAGGTTGGACCGCCCGTTCGGCACGTAGACGGCGGTGTTGCTAAAGATCGCCTCGTCGTCGCCGGGCCACTTGACCGAGAGGTAGTAGGGCTGCTCGTTGGCGCCGCTCTTGGACACCGGGTCTGCCGGAATCTGCCACAGATCGTTCTGCTGGTACCACAGCCCCGGATCGGTCACGTGGTAGCGGCCGAGGATCTCGCGCTGGAGCTTGAACAGGTCCATCGGGTACCGCACGTGGGCGAGCAAATCGTCCGAGATCTCCGACTTGGCCTTGACCGAGCCCGGGTAGACCTTGCGCCACGTCTTCAGGATGGGGTCCTCGGTGTCCCATTCGTACAGGTTGACCGTGCCGTCGTAGGCGTCTACCACGGCCTTGACCGAGTTGCGCACGTAGTTGACGGAGTTGCCGGGAAGCGCCGGGGCGGTCTGGCCGTCGGTGGCGCTGACCATCGACAGCCGCTGGCTGTTCGGGTAGGAGTTGGACGTGGTGTAACCGTCCACGATCCACACGATCCGACCCTCGACGACGGCCGGGTAGGTGTCCGAATCCACGGTCAGCCACGGGGCCGCCGCCTTGACCCGAGCGGCCGGGGTCCGCTCGTAGATGATCTTGGACTGATCGTTGACCCGGTCCGAGAGCAAGATGTTGGCGTCGGCGAATCGTGTCGCGTACAGCAGGCGGTTGAACAGCGAGCCGATGCCGACCCCGCCCGTGCCCGCGTAGGTGGTGAGCTTCGGTTTGCCGCCCTCCCCGCCACCGGGGGTGTCGAGCTCGAGGGGATCCTCGCCGTCTTGCCGCCCCACGATGGAGTAGTCGTCGTGCAGCTCGCCGTAGTAGACCCGCGGCTCGGGCTGGTTGATCTCGCCCACTGGGGGGATGTCCTTGCTGATCCAGTCGGGCTCCCCGCTCGCCTGGCGCCGGTTGCCGTAGGCCGCCACGAGCCCGTATCCGTGGGTGAACACGGTGCGGACGTTGTTCCAGGTCTGCTGATCCAGGCCGGCGATATCCAACTCGCGCACCGCCACCACGGCGTCGCTTTCCTGTCCCTCGATGGTGTAACGGTCGACGTCGAGGGGTTTGTTGAACGAGTAGTAGCCACGCACCTGCTGCAGTTGCTCATACGTCGGCCCCACGACGGCGGGATCGATGAGCCGAATGCCGGGCAGCGCCTCGGCGTCGGCCTTGAGCTGTCCGGGCTCCGCCGTGGTCTTGGCGGTGTAGTCTTCGATCTTCACTCCGGCGACGTCGTAGGCGGCCCTCGTCGCATCGATGTGCCGCTCGATGTAGGGCCGTTCCTTGTCGGGCTCGTCGGGCCGAACGCTGATGCCCTGGACGACGGCCGGATAGACGGCGCCGACGACGATCCCGCTCAACACCAACAAGGCGATGGCCAGGACCGGGAAGATCCAGCGCCGCAGCACGGCAGTGGCAAAGAACACCAGCGCGCACAGCACCGCGATGGCGGTGAGGATCGTCTTGGCGGTGATCCGGGCGTTGTCGTCGGTGTAGGTGAGACCGGTCAGGAGGCCGTCGTTGGTGAGCTCGAAGGCGTAGCGATCCAGCCACTGCTGGGCCGCGTACAACAGCAGCGCGAGGCCCAGCAGGATGGAGAGGTGGGCCGCAGCCTTGCTCGTGGCGAGGCGACGGCCGCGGGCGTAGCGAAGGGCGCCCATCATGTAGTGCACGAGGGCGGCGCCGATGGCGCTCAGGATGAGCGCGGTCAGCAGGCTGGAAGCGATGAGCCGGTACCACGGGTAATCGAAGACGAAGAAGCTGATGTCGATACCGAAGCGGGGGTCAGCGGTGCCGAACGGCGTGCTCTTCAACCAGGCCAGGAAGGTGGTGGTTTGGCTGGCGGCGACGGTCCCGGCGAAGAGGCCGATGATAACGCCGACGCCGATGAGCACCTGAACCAAACGGGTCTCCAGCAGCTCGCGGCCGCGCTCCAGCAATTCCGAGGTGACCTCGGCGCTGCGCATCGGCGGCCGCAGGCGGAACGCCAGCGCGATGTTACCGACGATGATGCCGGCGGTGATCAATCCGAACCCGAAGAACATCCCCACCCGGGTCAGCAGCGTGATGCCGAAAACCTGGCTGTAGCCGAGCGCCTGGTACCACAGGCGGTCGGTCCAGAGTTGGGTGAACAGCACGAACAGCACGACGAGGACCGCGGCCACCCCAAGGGTTGGCAAGATCGGGCTTCGTCGACTTCGGGCGGGGGCTTGGGTGCTACTCACACCATCTCCTCGGTTTACGGGGCAAATCAGGTATTGGGCTGGGCTGGTCGGTGGTGGGTGTTAGGTATCAAGTGTTGGGCAGATCGGTGACCAGCGTACGCGCCACCACCTCGGCCAGGCCCGGCACCAACGTTTCTCCCCCCAACAGCTCCCCGGGCTGGCTGACCAGCCGAGCGACACCGTGGGTGAGAGTATCGGTGTCTCCACCGCTGCGCACCGCGCCCACGAGCACCCGAATGTCTTCCCGGTCGGGGTGTTCGTGCACATACTGCGCGGCGGCTTCGGGGTCTTCGGGGATGTCGGCCTGCGCCGAGCGGGGCAAGAAGGCGCGCTCGAGCGCCACGACGCAGCCGTGCACCGTTTCTGGCCATTCGATTCTCTGCAGCGTCTCGACGAGGTCCGCCGCCGGATCGAGGGGATCCTGTTCGATGCCGGTCAGGGCGCCCGGATGTCCGCCCTGTTCGCTGCTCCGCAGGCCGAGGTGACGAGCGAGCTCCGGCTCGGCGGCGATGAGCTCGTCGGTGAGCACGAGGGAATACAGCCGCGGCGGCTGATCCCAGCCCGCCTCGCCGACGTGGCGCTCGAGCTCGACGAGGGCGGCCACCAGGGCCGCCCGCTCGGGATTGTCCACGTCGGCGTCAGCACCCGGGGCTGCGGTGCCGCTTGGTTCTTCATTCACCGGTTACACGTCTCCAGATTGTCGATGCTCGAACGGTTGGGGGCCTGATCGAGGGCCCGCACCGCATCGTCGAGGGTGTCCACGGCGATGACGGGGATCTCGAAGTTCTCCTCGCCCAGGTCGGCGCAGTTGGCCGACGGGAGGAGGAACAGATCCGCGCCATCCTCTTGGGCGGAGTGCAGCTTCTCCTTGGCTCCCCCGATGGCGCCGACCGAGCCATCGGCGGTAAGCGCCCCCGTGCCAGCCACCGTTCTACCGCCGACCAGCTCTTTGGGCGTGAGGCGATCGTAGATACCCAGCGCGAAGACCAGGCCGGCGCTCGGCCCGCCCACCCGAGGATCCAGGTTGACGGCGACGTCGGGCGAGAAGTCGAACCCGGTTCCCCAGGTGACCCCGATGACTGGCACCCGTGGATCGTCGTTCGAGGCGACGGTGCCAACCACCACGTCCAACGGCGTGTCGTCGCGCAACACGCTGATCGTCAGCTTGTCCCCGACCTTGGAGCCCGTGAGGATGCGATCGATCTGGCGCGCGGACGTGGCCAACTTACCGTTGATCTTGGTCACGAGGTCGCCGAGTTGTAGCTGTCCTTCCGCCGGTGCCCCCAAGGTGATGGAGAGGACCATCGGGAGTTCGCGCACGGGCTGATCGGCTTGGCGCAGCGCGGCCACGATCGCCTCGTCTTGGGAGGAGGTCATCGCGGTGGCCTGCCCGGACTCGATCTCGTCGACGCTCTTGCCCGGCCGGTACACCGCGGCCCGGGGCAGCGTGTCGCGCGCCGCCATGAAGAAGCCCAACAGCGCCTCGGGCAGGCTCAGGCGGGAATCGGCGGTGGTGACCGAGACCGTGGTGGCCTCGAGCGAACCGGGGGTGTCGTAGGTCTTGACGCCGGTGATGTCCAGCACCGGAGGCTTCCCGTCGGGGGTGGCGAAGACGTCGTAGGTGCCGCCGGGCGACCAGGTGACGTAAGGCACCGGAACGAGGATCAGTGCCGCCGCCAGCGCCACGAACAGCGCCGCGCACACGAAGGCGGTCCACGTTTGCGAGGTGAACCTCACAGGCCCACCCACTCGGTGACTCCGGTCTCGAGGTGTTGCCGCTTCCAGATCGGCACCTGGTGCTTGAGGTCGTCGATGAGGAAGCGACAGGCCTCCAACGCCGGACCCCGATGGGCCGCGCCCGCCGCCACGACGACGGCGAGGTCCCCGACCCGCAGGCGCCCGACCCGGTGCTCCACGGCGAGGTGGACATCGCCGAACTTCGCGCCCGTGCGGGTCAGGCATCGCGCGAGTTCAGCCTCGGCGCTGGGATGCTGGGTGTAATCCAGTTCCGAGACCGACTCTCCGTGATCGTGATCGCGCACGACGCCGACGAAGAGACCGATTCCGCCGATGGAGGGGCCCGTGACCCTGGCGAGCGTCTCGTCCACGCTCAGCCTCGTCTCGCGGATCGCGGCGTGTCTGGTCGGATCGGGCATGCGCAGAACCCTACCAAGCTCACGCCGTCGCACACGGCAACACTGCCCTACCAACCTCCTTGGCCCGCGCGGTTAATCCTCCTTGGTCCGCGCAGTTGATCCGGTGCGGTTGAATGGAGGCAGGAAGCTGCACCGGCGTCCATCGACGCCGAGCGGGAACGAAGACAACCGACGCGCGAGCTAGGCAGGGTACGGACTGCCGTTCAGGAGTGGTGGCATGGCCGACGACCAGCACGGCAACGACGACACCGGTGACGAGGTGGATCCGCGCCACGAGTCTGGGGACTCCTCGAGCGGCGAACCGGGTGGGCCCAACCCGTTCCAGGCGTTCATGGACGCCCTCGGCCAGCTCCCCGGCGGCGGCCTGCCCGGAGCCGGCCAGCCTCCGGCGGCAGGCATGGAGGAGCTGATGAAGCAAATGCAGCAGGCCTTCTCGTCGATGGGCATGGGGGCCATGTTCGGCGCGCCCGGCGGCGCCGACAGCCCGTCGGGGGTCAACTGGGATCAGATCAAGGACATCGCTCGCAAGACCGTGGCGAGCGCGGGTCCCGACCCCACCCCGTTCGACAATCAGCGCGCCGAGCTTCGCGAGGCCGTCGAGCTTGCCGAAGGCTGGCTCGATCAGGCCACCGCGTTACCCCGCGTGAGCGGAGCGCCGGGCGCCTGGAGCCGAGCGGAGTGGATCGAACAGACCCTGGGCGTGTGGAAGCAACTCGCTCAACCGGTAGCGGACAGCATGTCCGAGGCTCTCGCGGAGGCTCTCACCGGTGGAGCGGGCGAGCAGGCCGACAACCCGTTCGCGGGCATGACCGAGATGTTCAAGCCGATCCTGCGCACCAGCGGCGGCACCCTGTTCGCGATGCAGATGGGCCAAGGTCTGGGCACGCTGGCCACCCAGGTCGTCGGCGTGAGCGACATCGGGTTGCCGTTGGTGGACAAGCAGCGGGTGGTCCTGCTGCCCACCAATGTGGCCGCCTTCGGCGAGGGGCTGGACCAAAGCGCCACCGACGTGCGCATCTACCTGACCCTGCGCGAGGCGGCGCGCCAGCGGCTCTTCGCCGGCACCGGCTGGCTGCGCGATCAGATCCACGGCCTGGTCCTGCAGTACGCCAAGGGCATCACCATCGACACCTCGGCCCTGGAGGAGGCGGTGGGCCAGCTGGAGGGCTCGTTCGATCCGAGCGCGCTGGAACAGCTCAGCGAGCAGCTGCAGGGCAGCCTGCTGCAACCGGCGACCAGCGACGAGCAGCGCGAGACCTTGAATTCGGTGGAAACCCTGCTGGCCCTGGTGGAGGGCTGGGTCGACGAGGTCGTCGATCGGGCCACCTCGAAATGGATGCCCTCGGCCAAGGCGTTGAACGAGACGGTCCGCCGCCGTCGGGTGACCGGCGGTCCCGCCGAGAAGACGTTCGCCTCGCTGATCGGGCTGGAGCTGCGCCCCGAGCGGATGCGCCAGGCCGCCAACCTGTGGGCGGCGCTGCGGGAGGCCCGCGGCGCCGAGGGCCGCGACGCCGTGTGGGGCCATCCCGACCTCATGCCGGGTTCGGCGGACCTGGACGATCCGCTGGGTTACGTCGGCGGAGAACGCCAAGACACCGATCTAGACGCCGAGCTGGCCGCGCTGCTCAACAGCGAAAAGTCTAAGGATGAGGAGCAGGGTGAGGCGGGCGACGAAGACGACGGAGGCAAGCCTGCGTGATCGCCGGCGCCGACCGCCTGATCGAGCGATGCCGCGAGACCCTGCGCCGGTGGCCAGCGCCATCCTCGGCGCAGGCGGACTTGCAGGAGGAATACCTGCGCGTCTGCGCGGACGACGACGCGTGGTCCCGGACGTGTTCGCCGGCCCACCTCACCGCCAGTGCGCTGATCCTCTCCGAGGACGGTGACCGGGCGCTGTTGGTCCTGCACGGGCGCGTGGGCCGGTGGCTGCAAACTGGCGGCCACGTCGAGGTCACCGACGCCGATCTGGCGGGCGCCGCGCTGCGGGAGGCGCAAGAGGAGAGCGGCCTGGACTGCGCCCTCGATCCGGCACCGTTGCTGTTGTCCAAGCACCTGGCGCCATGCGACGGCGGTGAGTTTCACCTCGACGTCCAGTTCCTCGCCCGCGCCGACGCGTCGCGGGCCGGCCTCCCCGAAGGCGACGAGGTCCGGTGGTTCGATGTTGCCGAGCTGCCCGAACTGGACGACTCGGTCCTCGACCTGGTCCGCGCCGCCCGCGCGCGGGCGGACGGGGCGCCGCTAAACTAGGGGCCGACCCCGAGGGAGACTCACGTGAGAACCATCACCAATCCGGGCACCCGCGCCTTCGACCTGCCAGACGGCTGGTCTGCCCGCGTGCCGGGCGAGGAGGACATACCCGCCGTGGCCAAGCTCTGGGCCGACGGCAAGCGGGCGGTCGCGGGGACGGCGGCTCAAGATCTTGGCGAGGTCACCCGGGACATCATCGGAATCCCCTCGTGGTCGCAGCGCCAACTCGTCATCGTCGACGATCGCGGGGCCGTGCAGGCGTGGGCCGCGGTGCGGGATCGCACGGCGGGGCGCTGCGACGTGCGGATCAACGTCAACCTCGAACTCGACGACGAGCTGGAGAACCGCATCGCCGGCGGCGTGTTGGCGTGGGTCGACGATGTCGGCGGGCTGCTGGCGGAGCGGCGGGGCGCCGAGGAGAGCCAGCTCGGCGTCGACATCGACGAGCGCGATACCGAGATGGCCGGTTGGTTGCGCGCCGCCGGGTATGCGATGGTCCGCACCTGGTTGCAGATGAGCCGCCCCGTCGAGCCGAGCGAGTCCGATCCCACGGTGGTGCTGCCGCCGCGGCCCGGGGTGAGCGTGCGCCCCGTCGCCATGAACTCGAACGGCCTCCCGCGCGCCGGCGACGTGCAGGCTCTGCACCAGATCCTGGAGGAGTCCTTCGAGGACCACTTCAACTCCTACCGCGAGAGCTTCCAGGACTTCATCATGCGCTCGCGCCGCGACCCCACAGCCTCCTGGGACGATTGGTGGCTGGCGCAGGTGGACCTCGACGGGACCCCGCACCTCGCCGGGGCCGTCGTGACCTCGGAGATCCCGGCCGGAGGGGGCGCCGGAGCCGGCACCTACATCGACTACATCGGCGTGCACCGCATCGCCCGCGGGCGTGGCCTGGCCAAGAGCCTCCTGGCCCAGATCATCGCCGACGCCGCCGAGCGCGGCCGCGACAGGGTCGCGCTGGAGGTCGACGCCGACTCCCCCACCGGGGCCGACGGGCTCTACGCCTCCATGGGGTGGCAGACCCGGCGCCGCACGCAAACCTGGCACCGCACGGTGCCCGCCCTCACCGTCGAGACCGCCACCGAACTCGAGGTTCCCGCCCGCCGCTGAGCCAGCTTCGGGAGCCCAGCGAGGCGCTACGCCGCGTCGGGGTTTTGGGCCCACAGGTCGGGCCCGAACACCTCATACTGGATGTTCTCCGCCGAGATCCCCTTCTCGATGAGGGATTGGCGGGCGTCGCGCATGAAGGGCAGCGGGCCGCACATGACGACCTTGGCCTCGGCCGGAACCTCGACGTCCTCCAGGTCCATCCAGCCCGAGCGCGCGGGGTTCAGGGTGGGAGCGGAATCGGCGTCGGCCTCGTACCAGTTCTGCGCCGAGACATCCGACATAGCCAGCACCTGACGCCGCAGGGTGGCATAGAGGGCGTGATCGGCGTGGGAGGTGTCGGCGTGGAACAGCCGAACCGTGCGCTCGGGCTGGCGCCTGGACAGGTCCTCCAGGATCGCGGCCATGGGGGTGATGCCGATGCCGGCCGACACGAGCACCAGCGGCGCCTGCGAATCGTCGATGTTCAGATCACCGGCGGGCTGGGAGACCTCTAGGATCGATCCCGGGACCGCGTTGTCGGCCAGCCAGTTCGACACCTGGCCCTCGGGTGCCCCGTCGCTTCCGGGCACCCGCTTGATCGTCACCCGCAGCGAATCCCCGCGGGGGCCCGAGGAGATCGTGTACTGGCGCGGCTGACGCTCGCCTCCGGGCAGGTCGACCGCGATGGCGACGTACTGACCCGTGTCGTGCGCGGGCGCCGGGCCCTCCACCGGAGCCAACACGAGGGAGAAGATCTCCGAAGACTCCTCGAAACGTTCCACGACGCGGTAGCGTCGCCACGGATGGGCGGGATCGGTCCCGGCCAGGGCGTAGAGCTTGCCCTCCTCGGCGATGAGCGCGCAGGCGAACAGCCAGTACACCTCGTCCCAAGCGGCGGCGATCTCGGACGTGACGGCGTCGCCCAGGACGGTGCCGACCGCCTTGAGCAGGTGGTGCCCGACGATCGTGTACTCCTGAGCCTGGATGCCCAGTGACACGTGCTTGTGGGCGATCCGCTGCAACACCGGGGTGAAGTCGGGGGCGTTGGGGTCGATGAGGTTGACGGCGTAGGCCACCACCGACGCGGCCAGCGCTTTGGGTTGTTCGCCGATGGCCTGGTTCGCCTTGTTGAATACCCGCAGCAGCTCGGGGTGGGCGGCGAACATGTCGGGATAGAACACGCTGGTGATTTCCTCGGCGTGCTCGGCCACGATGGCCGCGGTCGCGTTGACGACAGCCGCGGACGGTGCGGAGAGTTTCATGGGGATGCGCCTCGAATCTGGGGGATGCCGGCGGCGGGGTTGAGCACCAGCTTCGGCCTCACCCTAGTGGCCGATATCCTCGGTCAACCGAGCGGGTGCCCCCTCCCTCGACCTGCCGGCGCTTATGCCCCATGGGGGTATAGGGTATGACGAGCGATATTGTTCATCGGCCGCCCTCGGGCGGTCCAAGGGGCCTAGGAGGCTGATGTACACCGGACTGCTGGCGATGGCCACGGCGGGTCTGGCCTGGGTGGCCATGCTCGTTTTGATTCGACGTTTCACGGTGATCGGCGAACCGCTGGACACGTTGCCCTTCCAGTCGGGCAACGCCCCGGCCGAGCACGCCCTCTCCCGCTTCCACGTCCGCTGGTACCTGGCCACCTTGGTCTTCTTGGCCTTCGACGTCGAGATGCTGTTCATGTACCCCTGGGCTCTCGTGGTCGCCCGCCTGGGAGCGGGCGCGGTGATCGAGATGTTTGTGTTCTTGGGCGCGCTCCTGCTCGCCGTCGGGTGGGCCTGGCGCGAAGGGGCCTTTCGATGGGCCTGACCGCTGCCCTCGCGGCCCGCGCCGCACAGCACGCGCACGTGCTGCTCGTCGAGACACCGGGCGAGCTGGCCCTATTCCTGCACGCCGATCGCCTGGCTCGCGAACGGGGCCTGACCCTGGCCCGCTCCGCCGCCGACGCCGACGTCCTCCTCGTCTGCGGCGCCCTCGTCGACGGGCTCGACGACCCGGTGGAGGCGGTCTGGGAATCGATGGCCGAGCCGCGCGCCCGCGCCCAGGTGTGGCACCCGGCGCAGGTTGGCGACGCCCTCGAATCGGCCCAGGCCGAGCTGCGCGACACCCCGGCTCAGCGGGAATCGGCGCGCACGCGATCGCAGTCGGCGGCGCTGGCCCCCGATAACGCGGCCTCCGGGGAAGAGGCCGACGGCGAGGATCGCGACGTGGACGACGACGACATGAACGACGACGACATGGACATGGACGACGACATGGATATGGACATGTCGCCCTCGGGCATCCCGCTGGCGAGCGGCGCCGAGGATCGCGATGGCCTGGAGATGGACGTCCTGCAGCTGCCCCTCGGACCGGTGCTGGCCCACTGGCCCGCGGGACTGAAGCTGAACTGCACCATCGCCGGCGATCTGGTCACCGAAGCGACGGTCGAGACGTTCGCGTCCCCTACCCGCGGCGACGAAGAGCTGCACGCCATCCACGGGTTGGCCTCGGCGCTCAGCCTGGCCGGCTGGGAGGCCGGTGCCAGCCTGGCCCGCCGGGCGGGGGCGAACCTGCTCAGCGGAGACCGCGAGGCCGCAGCCGACGCCGTGCGCCGACTGCAAGCGAAGCTCCGTCGCAATCTCCTGTTCCGGTGGATGCTGCGCGGTGTGGCCAGCCTCGATCCCGCCGTCTTGGAGCGGCTCGACCTGCCGCCGCACCTGCGCGGCGACGCCTTCGACCGCCTCGAGACCCTGACCGAGGCGGTCCTGGGCCACCCGGCTGCCGAGCGGTCGAACGGCGGACGGGCGGGAAACACCGGCGGCGAGGCCGCCCTGCTGGCCGCCCTGCCCGAGCTCGTGACCGGGCTGGAACTCGCCTCGGTGCGGTTGCTCGTGGCCTGCTGCTTGCCCCTCGTCGGGTCCCGGGTGGCAGCATTCGCACAGGGACCGGCCCGTGATTAGCCACGAGCTGAGCGTGGTGGCGCCGGCCTGGGCGGCGCTCGCCGCCGTCCTGCTGCTCGGCCTCGCCACGCTCGCCGCCGTCGTCGACGGGGCGCTGGCCGCCCGCTACTCCAGCCCCACTCCCGGCGCGTGGGGAACGGGTTGGCAACGCCCCTTCGGCGAGACCGCCCGGCTGTGGCGGCAGCGATCTCGCCATCCGGTGAACGCCGACACGTTGTTGTGGCGCGTCGGAGCCTTCGCGCTGGTGCCCATCGCCCTGGCCAAGGTGAGCGTGGTCCCGTTGGGCGAGTGGACGTTGTTCGACAGCCCGCTCGGCGTGGTCTGGTTCAACGCCATGGACGTCACGGTGTGGGCCGTGGTGTGGCTGGCCGGCTGGGGTCCCAACGCGGTCTACCCCCTCATCGGCGGTTACCGGTTCTTGGCCCAAGCCTTGGCCTACGAGCTGCCGTTGATGTTCGCCCTCGTGGCCCCCGCCATCGCCGCGGGCAGCCTGGGCGTGGGCGATATCGTCGCCGCCCAGGCCGGGTCGTGGAACGTCGTCTGGATGCCGGTGGCGTTCCTCGTCGTCTGCCTCGGGGTGCTCGCGTTCTCGGTGTGGGGTCCGTTCTCGGCCCCCGTCGCCGACGATCTGGCGGGCGGTGTGGTGGCCGATAGTGCCGGGATGGAGCGCTGGGCGTTCCTGGCGGGGCGCTACGCGCTCCTGGTCGCCGGGGCGGCCTTCGCCGTGGCGTTGTTCCTCGGCGGCGGGGCGGGGCCGTTGCTGCCGGCGTGGGCGTGGATGTTGCTCAAGACGATCGCGCTCGTCTGCGTCTTCGTGGCCCTTCGACGCCTGCTGCCCGTCGTTCGCCCGGACAAGCTCCTGCAGGCCGGTTGGGTCGTGCTGCTGCCGCTGGTCGTGGTGCAGGACCTGATCGTCTCGATCATCGCCGTGGGGAGGACCTGAGGTGGGGGACGTGGCGTTTTGGATCCTGTCCATCGCCGCGGTGGCCGCGGGCATCGTCGTGTTCGTCGTCGATTCCATGGCGCGGGCCACCTACGCCCTGGCCGCCTCCTTCGTGGCCGTGGGGATCATCGTGCTACAGCTGCACCAGGACTATATCGGGATGATCATCATCTTAATGATGGTGATGGAGATGGCCATCATGGCGGTCTACATGGTCATGTTCATGGGGATGAACCCGGCCCTGATGCCGATGAGCATGGTGCACGACAAGAAGGCCGCGATCGTCCTCTCCGGCGGCGTTTTCGCGGTCCTGGCCGCCGGTGCCCTGAACGTGTCCTGGCCCGCACGCTCCGCTCGACCGGCCGCCGACGTCACCGTGGCCCTCGGCGAATCGTTGATGGGGCCGAACATGCTGGTGATGATCGCCATCAGCCCCGTCATGGTCGCGACCATCGTCTCCGGCGTCGTGTTGGCCTCTGCCCGCACCCGCTACGACCCCGTGCCCGGAGGAAAGCGATGACGCTCCAGCTGGTCCTGCTCGTGGCCGCCGCGCTCTTCAGCGTCGGGCTGTACGGCGCCGTCTCTCAGCAGGTCGTCGTCATGGTGATGATGGGGCTCGAGCTGATGATCAACGGGGTGATCCTCGCGGCCGGGGCGCTCTGGTGGAACGTGGCGCCGACACCGACCGGCCAGGTCTTGCTGCTGGTGGTGATCGCCGCCATGACGGTCGAGATGGCGATGGGGTTTGCCGTGGCCACGCTCCTGCACCGCCGCAAGTCCGTCGACATGACCGACATGGCAGCGGAGCTGCAGCAATGATCGAGACTGTCGCGGAGCCAGCGCCATGAGCGCCCTCGGGTTGTGGGCGCTCGTGGTGCTGCCGAGCATTGTCGGCGCCCTGCTGTGCCTGATTCCGCGTCCGGGCACTCCGCAACGCGCCGCGGCCCCGCTGGCCATCCTCACCGCGGGCGCCACCCTGGGCCTGGCCGTCGCGGCGGCCCTCGACAGGGGCGAAGTCGCCGCCCCCTTCATGGCCGATAGCGCGTTCGCGCTGCGGGTCGACGGCCTCAGCGCCGCAGTCGTGGTGATGATCGCCGCCGTGACGTTGCTAGTGCTGATCTTCGCCGCCGGAGAGATCGCCGAGGCGCGGACCCGCTTTTACGGGCTGATGTTGATCGTCGCCGCCGCGGCGTTGCTGACCGCGACGGCGGCGACGCTGCCGGTGCTGTTGATGGCCTGGGAGGTGATGGGGGCCACCTCCTACGCCCTCATCGCCTTCTGGTGGCGCGAGGAACGGCGCGCCTCTTCGGGTCTGACCGCATTTCTGGTGACCCGCACCGCCGATCTCGGGTTGTACGCCGCGTCCGGCGCCGCGCTCGCGGGGGGCGCCGGCCTGGCGCTGTCGGCCCTGCCCGAAGCGGCCGGCGGTTGGCGCGACGCGATCGCGCTGGGGGTTCTGGTCGCCGCCCTCGGCAAGGCCGCCCAGTTGCCGTTCTCGTTTTGGATCTCGCGCGCCATGGACGGGCCCAGCCCCGTCAGCGCGTTGCTGCACTCGGCCGCGCTCGTCGCCATGGGCGGCTACCTCCTCCTGCGCGCCGAACCGTTGCTGGCCGCCACCGGCTGGGCGGGCCCGGTGACCGCCTGGACCGGCGCCGCCACCGCGCTCATCCTCGGCGCGATCGCCCTCACCCAGACCGACCTCAAGCAGCTGTTGGCCGCCTCCACCTCCGCCCAGATGGGTTTCGTGGTGCTCGCGGCGGGGGTGGGATCCGTCGCCGGCGGCACCGCCCACCTCCTCGCCCACGCCGCGACCAAGGCCCTGCTGTTCCTGCTCGCCGGGGCCTGGTTGACCGCCCTGGGCACCAAGCGGCTGAGCGGCCTGCGGGGGGTGGCCCGGCGCTATCCCGTGATCGGTGTCGCGGCCAGCGTCGGAGCGCTCGCGCTGGCCGGAGTCCCCCCGCTGTCGCTATGGGCGACCAAGGACGGCGTCCTGGCCGGGGCCCTACACCAGTCCCTGGCGCTGTACCTGCTCGGACTGGCGGCGGCGGCGATGTCGGCGGCCTACGCGGGCAAGATGTTGGCGACCGTGTGGTCGACGATTCCGCCCGAGTCCGAGGCCTACGACGAGGAGCGAACCGGCACCCGCGGCATCGCCCCGCTGCAAACACTGCCGACCATCGTGCTGGCCGTCTTCGCCGCCGTCCTCGGCGGGTTGACGCTTCCGCCGCTGGGCGAACGGTTCGCCAACCTGATCGCCGATTCCACCGCCCCCACGGCCACCCCGGTGGAGATGATCGCCTCGGGAGTCATCGCCGTGGTGGTGGTTGCCATCGTGTTCAGGGTACGGATCCCCCAACCGGTTGCCCCGCACGATTGGCTCCGCATGGAGCGCATCGCCCACCTTCTCACCGTGCGGCCCACGCTCGCCCTGGGGCGCTCGCTGGCCACCTTCGACGACGTCGTCCTCGACGCTGGGGTCCTGGCCTTGGCCCGAGGCATCCGCCGAGGCGCCGCTCGGCTCGCCGCGTTCGACGACGCCGTCCTCGACGGGGCCGTCGAGTCGCTGGCGGGCGGGGTGCGGAGGCTGGGTGCGTTGGCGCGTCGACCCCAGACCGGCCAACTCCATCACTACTACATCCAGGCGCTCGGGGTGCTGGCCGCGGCCTGCCTCGTCGTCGTTCTCGTGAGGTGAGTCCCGTGCTGAGCCTGCTCGTCTTCCTCCCGCTGGCCGCGGCCCTGCTCCTGGCGGCGATTCCGCGATTGCCGCCGCGGTTGTCCGCGTGGATCTTCCTCGCCACCAGCCTCATCGAAGTCGTCCTCGTCGGCGTCCTGTGGGCGGGGTATCGGACCCCGGCCAGCGGCAAGCTGGCCTACGAGGTGCAGGTGCCCTGGATCCCCGGGGTGGCCAGCAGCTACCACGTCGGATTGGACGGGCTCTCCCTGCCGCTCGTGGCCTTGACCGCGATCATCTTCGCCGCGTGCGCGGTCTACGGGTTGGGCAAGGCGGCCCGGGGCGAAACGACCCGGCCGCGGCTGCAGGCCGCGTTGCTGCTGTTCTTGGAGTCGGTCTCGCTCGGGGTGTTCGCCTCGGCCGATCTCATCGTCTTCTTCGTGTTCTTCGATCTGTCCATCGTGGGCATGTACTTCCTCATCGCCGGCTGGGGCCACGGGCAGGCCGCGCGCTCGGCGATGAAATTCTTCCTCTACACCTTCCTCGGCTCCTTGGCGCTGCTGTTGGGCTTCATCGGGCTCTACGCCGCCTCGACGCCGCACACCTTCGACATGGTCGACCTCGCGGCCAGCCCGCCCCTGGTGGACCGCCCGGTCGCCGGCGGGCTGGTGCTGGCGGCGATCCTTATCGGGCTGGCCGTGAAGACCCCCACCGTGCCCTTCCACACCTGGCTACCCTCGGCCCACACCGACGCGCCCACGGTGGGGTCGGTCGTGCTGGCGGCGGTGTTGCTGAAGATGGGCGCCTACGGCTTCGTGCGGATCGCCATGGCGATGTTGCCGCAAGCGTGGCAGGCCTTCGCGCCCGTCATCATCGTCGTGGGCGTGGTCTCGGTGCTGTACGGCGCCCTGGTCGCGTTGGCCCAGACCAACCTGAAGCGGATGATCGCCTACACCTCGATCAACCACATGGGGTACGTGGTGCTCGCCGTCGGCTCCGCCGGGCTGGTGACCGCGGGCGCCGAGCAGGCCCGTGGGGTCGCGGTCACCGGCGCCGTCACCCAAATGGTGAGCCACGGCCTGCTCACCGGGGCGCTGTTCCTGCTCGCCGGGATCATGCGGGCCCGCACCGGGAGCTACGTCATGGCCGAGTACGGCGGGCTGGCGGGCGCGGCGCCGAGGTACGCGGCGCTGTTCGCCGTCGCGGCGTTCGGATCTCTCGGGCTGCCCGCGTTGTCCGGGTTCATCGCCGAGTTCCAGATTTTCGCAGGCAGCATCGCGGTGGCCCCGTGGACCGCCGTCGCGCTGCCGGGCATCATCATCACCGCGGCGCTGTTCCTCCGGGCGTTGCAGCAGGTGTTCTTGGGACCCGCCGGCGCTCGCTCGGGGGGCTTCGCCGACGTCGGGGCGGGCGAGGCCATCGCGGTCTCGCTCCTGCTCGTCGGTTCGATCGCCATCGGCGTCTCGCCGCGTCCCCTGTTGGCCGTGATCGAGCCCGCCGCCGGCGTCCTTGTCGCCCTGGTGAGCCGGTGATCTCGTGGGCCTGACTGCGCTGGGGCTGCTCCCCGAGATCTGCACCTTCGGCGGGGGGCTCGGCGTCCTCGTCCTCGGGTCCTTCCTCCCCCGGGACCGCCTGGGCTGGACGCGCGTGGCGACGATGGTGGTGCTCCTCGCCAGCGCGATCGCGGCTGCCGTGGCCCTGGCCGGGCCTGCGCGGCTGCTCTATTCCGGGGTTTTCGTCGCCGACACCCTCGCGGGCTTCGCCCGCCTCATCGCGGCGCTGGCCACCCTGCTGGTCGTCGTGCTGGCCGGGGACGAGCTGCGCGGGCACCCGCGCGCCGGCGAGGCCTACGTCCTGATGCTGTTCTCCACCACCGGGGTGTTGGCGCTGGCGGGTGCGAACGATCTGCTTCTCCTCGCGGTCGCGTTCCTGCTGGCCAGCATCCCCCTGTACGGCCTGATCGGGCTGTTGCCCGGAGAGGCCGTCGCGGAGGCCACGCTCAAGACCTACCTCATGGGGGCGATGTTCGGCATCCTCATGCTTCTCGGCGTGGTGCTGCTCTACGGTGTCGCCGCCGACACCGGCTACCCGGTGCTGAGCACGAAGCTCGGCCAGGGCTCCCCGATCGTGGTCGGGGTGGGCGCGGTGTTGGTGATCTTCGGCCTGCTGTTCAAGGCCGGCGGGGTCCCCGCGCATTTTTGGGTGCCCGACGCGGCCGAGGGCAGCAGCGGGTTCGCCGCCACCTTCTTGACCACCGTTCCCAAGATCGGCGCCGTCGTCGCCGTCTACCGGTTCGTCGACACCCTCCCCGGCACCATCGATTGGGCGCTTCTCCTGGCCGCGCTCGCCACGCTCAGCATGACGCTGGGCAACCTCGCCGCCCTGCGGCAAACCGCTCCGCGTCGGCTGCTCGGCTACTCCACCGTCAGCCAGGTGGGGTATCTGCTCGTCCCGGTCGCGGTCGCCACCCGCACGGACCTGGCCCTCCCGGCCATGCTGTTCTATCTCGGCGGCTACGCCGTCACCAATACCGCCGCCTTCGCGGTCGTCGTGGCGTTGCCCGAGCACCGCTCGATCTCCGATTACCGCGGACTGTCGAGGCGGCACCCGTGGCTGGCGGCGGCGTTGCTCGTCAGCCTGCTCGGGCTGTTGGGCACGCCCCCGGCCGCGGTGTTCGTCGGGAAGCTCGCGGTCTCCGTCGCGGCGTGGCGGGGCGGGTTGGCCTGGTTGGTGGTGGTGCTCTTGGTCAACACCCTCGTCAGCCTCGGCTACTACCTCCCCTGGTTCGCCGCGGCCTTCGGCAAGGCCGCGGCGGCCGACGAGTCGTCCGACCCCGCCGGTTCCGGAGAGGAGAATTCCCAGCAGAACGACCCCCGACGGTGGAGCAGCGGGGTGGCGGTCGGCGCCGCGGCCCTCAGCGTTGCCCTCGGCTTGGCCGCCGGCATCGTCTGGCCGGTTATCTCCGGGTAGCCGGCAGCCCGCGAAAACCGCTCGCCCCGGGGTCGATCACCGGGTTAAAGTTCTGCACGACATGCGAAACTTTCCCCCCAACGTGCGCGGCTACCTGGACCCGGCCGCGGTCACGCCGGATACCCGCACCCCGATGGCCTTCTTGAGGTGGACCTTCCGCTATCAGGGACGGCTGCTGGTCCTCCTGGCGCTCGTCGCGGTGCTGTGGGAGCTGCCGGTCGTGCTGACGCCGTGGATCTTCGGGCGCGCCATCGACCACGGCATCGCCGCCGGCCGGCCAAGTCAGGCGGCCGGGTGGATCGTCGCGCTGGCCATCATCACCGTGCTCGGCGCCGCCCTGGGCATTCTCAACCACACCCTGATCGTGCGGTCCTGGCTGATCAGCCTCTACGGCACCACCGAGTTCACCTCGAACAAGTCGCTCAAGCTCGGCCACGTGATGAATCGCCGCATGCCAACCGGTGAGGTCTTATCGGTCTCCACCAACGACGCGGACCTGTTCGGCGAGTTCATCGAGGTGAGCATCCGGGCCGCCTCGGCCCTGATCGGCTACTCCATCGTCGCCTTCATCGTGTTGTCCACCTCGTGGCGGTTGGGGCTGGTCGTCCTGATCGTGGCCCCACTCGTGGTGCTCGTCGCCGCCCCGCTGCTGGGGCCGATGGAGCGCAGCCAGGCCCTCGAACGCAGCCGCAACTCCACCCTCACCTCGATGGCCACCGACATCGTCGCGGGCCTGCGGATCCTGCGCGGCGTCGGCGGGGAGGACATCTTCGGGCGCAACTACGCCACCCAGTCCCGCCGGGTGAAGACCGCAGGCATCACCGCCGGCGCCTGGCAATCGCTGGTCGATGCCACCGGCGTCGTCTTGTCGGGCATCTTCATCATCGCGTTGATGTACCTCGGCGTCACCGAGGTCACCACCGGACGGCTCAGCCTGGGCGATCTCGTGGCCTTCTTGGGCTACGGGCTGTTCATGACCAGTCCGATCCGCACCTTCTTCGAGTGGGCGCAGACGTTCACGCGCACGCGGGTTGCCGCTCGCCGTACCAGCACGGTCCTGAGCATCAGCGACCCTTGGCGCGAGCCGTCCGAGCCCGTTGGTTCGGCCGTCGACGGTGGCCACGAGTCGGGCGAAGGCGACCTCGTCGACGAACACAGCGGCGCGGTCCTCGAGCGCGGGAAGTTCACGGTCGTGGTGAGCGCCGACCCCGACGAGTCCGCCTCCCTGGCCGATCGACTCGCCCGCTACCTGCCGCCCGAGACCGACCCCACCCCCACCACCGAGATCCCGCCGGATCTCAAGCCCGCCGCGGCCAGAGCGCTGGCGCGGGCGCAGAAGCGGGCCCAAGAGGCGGCCAGTAGCCGCGACGTCGCGCTCGCCACGGGGCCGTGGGGGGTCACTCTGGGCGGGATCGATCTCGCCGAGATCGGAATCGACGAGCTGCGCGCGGAGATCGTGCTCAGCGACACCGCCAGCCACGTCTTCGCCGGCACGCTGCAGCAAGCCGTCGATCCCCACGCCCGGCTGAGCCGGGTGCAGGCCGAGCGGGCGCTGTTCACCGCCGCCGCCGAGGACGTCTACGAGGCCATTCCAGGTGGCTGGCAGGGCGAGCTGGACGAGCGCGGCAGGGGCCTCTCCGGCGGTCAACGTCAGCGGCTGGTCTTGGCCCGCGCGCTAGCGCAGGAGCCGCCGATCCTCATCCTGGTGGAGCCCACCTCGGCGGTCGACGCCCACACCGAGGACCGGATCGCCCGCCACCTGCCGCCGTTTCGCGCCGGCCGCACGACGGTGGTCATGTCGGCCTCTCCCCTGCTGCTCCACAGGGCCGACCACATCGTGTTCCTCGACGGCGGTGTCGTGGCCGCGGCGGGCACGCACGAGCAGTTGCTGGCCGGCACGAGCGCGTATCGGTCGGTCGTGCTACGAGGTGAGCAGGGATGATCGACGAGCAGCACGAGGAGTCCCAGCGCAGCCGATTGCGGGGCCCCCTCGCACGCCACTCGGCGCAATCGTGGCTCGAGGACCCCAGCGTCGGGCCGACGTCGCCCCCGACCCGACCAGCCACCGGTGCGCGAGCACGCATTGCCGGGATGCGGCGCCGCTACGCGATCCGGCAGGAGCGGGCCACCGACTACTTCGCCAGCTCCGCCAACCCCAAGCGAGGGCTGCCCGTGGCCGGGCCGAGGGTCGTTCGCGCCTTCCTCGCCTCGCTGATCGGCGCCTACCGGGGATTGCTGATCGCGGTCGTGCTCGCCAACGCGCTCGCCGGGGTGGCGGCCCTGTGCATGCCGTGGCTGCTCGGCCGGCTCGTCGACGCCACCGCGAGCTTCGTCGCCGCGGGCCAGCTCACCGAAGCGATCGACGCCGCGGCCCGAAACTTCACGTGGTTGTTGATCATCGTCGCGGTGCAGGCCGTGGCCACGTTCATCGCCAAATACCTGTCCTCGGTGCTGGGTCAAAGCGCGCTCAGCAGCGCCCGCGAACGCGTCGTGGACGCGATCTTGAAGCTGCCGCTGGGCAAGGTGGAGAGCGCCAGCACCGGCGACCTCATCACCCGCGTCACCCGCGACGTCACCTCGATGAGCAACGGCGTGCGCCGGGCGCTGCCCGAGATGGTCATCGCCAGCATGACCGTCGCGCTGACGCTCGTGGCGATGGTCCTCAACTCGTTCGCTCTCGCGGCGCCGACGCTCATCCTGCTCGGCCTGGCCGGCTTCGCCGTGGTCTGGTATCTGCGGCGTTCGGCGGCGGGTTACATCACCGAGGGCGGCACCTACTCGCGGATCAACACGGCCCTGGCCGAGACCGTCGAGGGCGCCCGCACCGTCGAGGCGCTGGGCCTGCGGAGCATGCGGCGACGGGTGCTCACGGAGAGCATCGAGGAGTCGGCCGAGGCCGAGCGGTACACCATGACGCTGCGCAACGTGTTGTTCTTCGCCATGGACTACGCCTTCAGCCTGCCCAGGGTCATCACCGTGGCCCTCGGCGCCATCGGCTTCGCCCAGGGCTGGCTCACCCTGGGCCAGATCACCACCGCCATGCTCTACGTCGGCATCATCGCTCAACCCTTCGACGCGATGGTGGCCAACTTCGACCGGCTGCAGGTGGCCATGACCTCGACGGCCCGGCTGCTGGGCATCGCGGGAGTGGCGCCGGATCGCGAGGCCGGTCTCGCGCGCCCGACGAGCGCGGACCTGCGCGGGCGAGATCTGCGTTTCGCCTACCGGGAGAACACCGACGTGTTGCACGGCATCGATCTCGAGCTGCGAACGGGGGAACGCCTGGCCATCGTCGGCCCCAGCGGATCGGGCAAGTCCACCCTTGGTCGGCTCCTGTCCGGCATCCACGGCCCACGGACCGGTTCGGTCGCGGTCGGCGGGGTCGAGTTGGTCGAGCTGCCGTTGGAGGATCTGCGCCGCGAGGTGGCCCTGGTCACCCAGGAGCACCACGTCTTCGTGGGGAGCGTGCGGGACAACGTCGTGCTCGCGCGCACCGGGTCGGCCGATGCGGACGTCGAGGCGGCGCTGCGCACCGTCGACGCCTGGAGCTGGGTGCAGCGGCTTCCCCACGGATTGGACACGCTGCTGGGCCCGGGTAACACGAGCCTCACGCCGGGCCAGGCGCAGCAGATCGCCCTCGCCCGGCTCATCCTGGCCGATCCGCACACGCTGGTGCTCGACGAGGCGACGTCGTTGATCGATCCGCAGACCGCCCGCCATCTGGAGGGCTCGATCAGCACCCTGCTCTCGGGGCGCACGGTGGTCGCGATCGCGCACCGCCTGCACACGGCGCACGACGCCGACCGGATCGCGGTGTTGGTGCAGGGCCGGGTCGTGGAGCTGGGCAGTCACGAGGAGTTGATGGCCGCCGACGGCGAATACGCCGCGCTGTGGCGGGCGTGGACGTCTTAGCGCTCGGCGCTCGCTGTGGGCCTTCCGCGGTGCCGGGGGGTGCCGTGCGGTGGCTGGCGCGCGAGGATGCGTTCGGGGTGAATCGGCTACGCATGACATCGCCGAGGGCAGCGGCGGACACAGGGGTCGCCCAGGTTGCTGCCAGCCAACCCATCGCTTATCGGCAAGGATCTCTGCGAGGGTCAGCACTGTCCTCGCCGTCGAGAGGGTCGACCCCCGTCTCGCTCGGATCCTCCCCGCGGGCCTGGGCGTGGCTGTAACCCTCCAGGAACCCCCGGGCGCGCTCGGTTTGGGGATACCCGGCCAGCAAGGACCAGAAGGCGTCGGTGTGATCGGGGTGTTCCAGGTGGGCCAACTCGTGCAGGAGGACGTAGTCGCTCACCCACGACGGCAGGGGCCCCAGCCGGTCCGACAACCTGATGGCGCCCGTGTCCGGCGTCGTCGACCCCCAGCGTTTGCGCTGATTGCCGACCCAGGACACCGAGGTGGGCTGCAACACGCGCCCACCCAGGGCCGGGGCGAGATACCGTCTGGAGAGGCCGAGGGCCCGCTCCAGCAGTGCATCATCGCTCCGGCTGACCCGCCGGGCCTCCTTGGCCCGCAGCCTGGTCAGCATCCGATCCACCCAGTATCGCTCGTCCTTGGCACTCATCCGGGCGGGCAAGACGACGACGATCTCACCTGCCTCGCGGAAGGCGGTCACCGTCTTCTTGCGCCGAGCGCTGCGGCGAACGACGACCTGCGCCTGATTCATTTGTTCATTCCTAGTCCGGTTATCCGACACGCCCGCTTCCTCCACAGGAGGATAGAACGCCTCAGCCTAGCGCGGCACCCTCGTCCACAAAGCGTGCCAGCCTATCCCCAGCGATCCACAATGTTATCCACAGGCCTCGGCTCGCGAGCGCCGATCCCGATGGCCTCAACGGCTTGGCTTTTCGACCACACGGACTTGACGAGGATCCGCCAAAGGCCCTAGGTTTTTTCTCAAGACCCCCAGATGGTCGGACCGCTCGCAGGGAAGGCAAGCGGCCGGTGTTCCCTGGGGGTCTTGCTATGTCCACAACGGCTTTCCTTGTGTCCTTGGGTTTGCGCGAACTCGACCCCCCGCGCCACGCCTAAGCGTGAGAAAAGCCGCGGATCGCCCGCCGGCCCGTTAAGGTGGACACGCAGCAACGGGTTACGAATGCCCACCCCTGCGCCCGCACCGGGATTTCGGCCCGGGCGACACCAAGGATTCCAACTAGGAGGAACTGTGGCTGACGAGACTTACGACGGTGAGTTCTACTGCGTAAAGTGCAAGGCTAAGCGCACCGCCGAGGGCAATGTCGTAGTCAACGACAAGGGCACGCGGATGGCCAAGGCCAAGTGTCCCGAATGCGGAACCAACCTGAACCGCATTCTCGGCCGGGCCTGAGCACGACGGCCTGATCTCAGCGACGAAGCGAACGGCACGCTCCCCACCGGGAACGGCCGTTCGCTTCGTGCGTTCCGGGCGAGCCTCCGGCGAGCGAGCACGGAAGGCAAGTCTGTGGACAGCCCGCCTCTTCGGGACCCCGAGCGTGGCAGCGTGAGCGGATGCGCTCGTTCGATCTCACCGCTCACGCCCTGTTCCGCGACGAGTCCGGATCGGTGGCGCTGGCCGCCGCCCACGGCCTCTTCGGCCTGGACGGGGTCAGCGCTGGGCTGGCCGCGGATCGCTCGATCGTGAAATCCGGGCTCGGAAAGGGCGGGGGAATGGCCGCCCGGTTACAACTGGACGGCGCGAGCCCGGCGGTCCGGAAGGCCGTGCTGGCCGAATTGCACGAGGCGGGGCTCGTGTTGGCGCCCGCCCTCGAGACCCGGCTGGCGCAAGCGAGGATCAAGATCCTGGGTTCGGGACGGCTGGCCCGCCACATCGTCGACGATCTCGTCGCCGCGGGGGTGCGCGATCTCGTGCTATGGGACAACGAGCCGCCGGATCTGAGTGTGTACGACAACTTCACTCGCACCACGGGGGCCCAAAGCCTCAAGAGTTGGCTGGTGGCCCGGCAGGGCCACGACTGGACCCGTTGGGCCACCGTGGTCAATCACTGGACCAAACCCGAGCACCTCGGCGCCGACGTCACCATTATCGCCACCGACTACGTCGAGACCGACCGCGCCATCACCGACGGTCTGCTACGCGCCGACCAGGCCCATCTCTTCGTCCGGCCCTTCCGTCGCGGCGTCATTGTCGGCCCGCTCGTGATCCCCGGGCGCACCCCCTGCACCCGCTGCTATGACCTCGCCAGAACGGCCCGGGCGCCCCTGTGGCCCGCCGCGCTGGCCCGGTTGACCCAGGTTCGCCACACCACCGACCCGGTGTGGGCACGGTGGGCCGCAAGCCAGATCGTCGTCGCGGTGGCAGGCTTCCTCGCCGGCCACAGCGTGGACCTGATGGGCGCCACCGTCGAGATCTGCGCCGAGGAGCCGAGCACGGCGGTGCGCCCGTGGAGCGTGCACCCAGAGTGCGGATGTGACTTGATCGACGTGGCGTAGAGCCGTGTCGTCTTGGCTGCCGTCACGAGATCGGGGCGACACGGCACTAACCCGGTGGATTACCCCCGACCAGGAATAATGGACGGCATGGCCTCCGACCGATCAAAACCCACCGAGGAACGCAAGCGGCTGCTGGCCGAGGGCGCCCTCAGCCGCGGCTCCAAATTGCTCTCGCTACCGCTGGGGTACGCCGGGCGGCGCACGGTGGCGTTGACGCGTCGAGCGCGCGGCCACGCGGGCACCGAGGTGAACGCGGAACTCCAGCGCCGGACGGCCGATCAGATCTTCACCGTCTTGGGCGAGCTGAAGGGCGGCGCGATGAAGTTCGGCCAGGCCCTCAGCCTGTTCGAGGCCGTGCTGCCCGAGGACATCGCCGGACCCTACCGAGCCCGACTGCGCCAGCTGCAGGATTCGGCGCCGCCGATGCCCACGAGCCGCGTGCACGCCGTGCTCGCCAAGGAACTCGGTCCCGATTGGCGCGACCTGTTCTCCGATTTCAGCGTGCGTCCCGCCGCCGCGGCCTCCATCGGTCAGGTCCACAAGGGCGTCTGGAAGGCGGACGGGCGTCCGGTCGCGGTGAAGATCCAATATCCCGGCGCCGACAACGCTTTGCGCTCCGACCTGCGCCAGATCGGACGCCTCGCCAACATGATCTCCCCGCTGGCCGGCGGCATGGACGTCAAGCCGCTGGTGAAGGAGATGACCGAGCGCGTCGGTGAAGAGGTCGACTACGACCTGGAAGCCGCGGCCCAGGAGCAGGCGGCGTCCGGATTCGACGGCGACGAGGAGTTCGTCGTCCCCCACGTGCTCGCCAACACCAAGAAGGTGATGGTCAGCGAGTGGATCAAGGGCCGGGCGCTGTCCACCGTCGCCGACGACGATCAGCTGACGCGGAACCGGCACGCCTTGAGCTACGTGCGGTTCCTGTTCGCGGCTCCCTCCAAGGTCGGCCTGCTGCACGCCGACCCGCACCCGGGCAACTTCCGCATCCTCGACGACGGCCGCCTCGGTGTCGTGGATTTCGGCCTGGTCGCCCGCCTGCCCGAAGGTCTGCCGAGCGACATGGGCCGGCTGCTGCGCTACTGCGTCGACGGCGACGCGCAGAGCACCCGCCAAGGGTTGGAGGAGTTGGGCTTTGTCAGCGGCGCCATCGACACCGACGAGCTGTTCGACTACCTCGGCCCCTTCGTGGAGCCGGCGGCAGTCGATGAGTTCCACTTCACCCGGGACTGGATGCGTGCGCAGTTCACCCGGGTGACCTCCCCCGAGGCCCAAACCCTGGCCCGGCGGCTGAACCTACCGCCGTCGTATCTCATCATCCATAGGGTGTGGATGGGTGGCATCGCGGTCATCTGCCAGCTCGATTCCCGGGCCCGCTTCGGCGCCGTCCTCGACGAGTTCCTCCCCGGCTTCGCCGACCCCGTCCCCAGGTGACCACCCTTCCCTGGCCGAAGCCCGCTGGCTGACTTCGTCGTCCGAGTAGGTCGCCGCGCCGGTTCCCACCTCGGCATCGAGGCGTCCTCGTGGCGTATGTGCGGTGCGGGGGCGCTCCTACCGAGGTTGGACCCGGCCTGGCAAGAAGGCCACCCCAGGGGCACACCCTCAGGCGGCCGCCTCGAAGCCAGCGTCTTTGCGCGGACGGCCGCGGGGTCTCTTGCGGGCCACGATCTGCCCGCCGACGAACAGTTCGCCACCCCACACGCCCCAGGGTTCGCGCCGGGCGAGCGCGCCTTCGAGGCATTCGGTGCGCAGCGGACAGCCGCGACACAGGGCCTTGGCGTCCTCGATCTCGGCCGGCGCCTCGGCAAAGAACGTGTCGGGATCCACCCGATGGCAGGGAAGTTCGATGCTGGGCTCGACGATGAGAGCGAACAGCCCCTGCAGCCCCGGCACGTCGTGCAACTGCGCGGTCATGGCATCTCCTGGTGTGCGGCCCGGCTGGGGCCCCGATGTGTTGTCGGTGTGTGATCTGAACGGTTGGTAGCCGGGGAAACACAAAGGCCGTGAGTCCCGGTTCGGGATTCACGGCCTGGAGGTTGCTCGGGGGTTCAGCTACTCCGAGCTCTCGAGGACGATCTATCCCTGGCGGTAAAGGTGCTGTAATTGACGCCGACGTAAGAATCGCCGGCGGCCCGGGTCTCGCCGAGGTCGGCGCGGGTCCACGGCGTCGGGCCCTCGGGCAGATCGATCATGGTGAAGGCGCGCGTGCGCGGACGCGGGTCCTGCGGGGCGTGGGTGATCGATCCGGCTGGCGCCGAAAGCGATGTCAATGCTGTGTCCATGTCGCGCCTCCCATCCGTTGCTCTCGAGTCTCTGCGCCGCATCCAGCGCGGCCTTTTCAGCTTAGATCGCCGCCTGCGGGGCCGCAACCGATTTAATCTCCCGGTTTTTTGTGGGCCGCCTCAGGCGTGCGCCCCCAAGATCTCCAGCACCTCGGCGCCGTACTTGTCCACCTTGACCCGTCCGATTCCGGGCACCTTCAGCAGGCTTTGCTCGGTGCTCGGTTGGGCCTCCGCGATGGCCACCATGGTGGCGTCGGTGAAGATGCAATAGGCGGGCAGGCTCTGCTGCTTCGCCTGCTCGCGTCGCCAGCTGCGCAGCGCGTCCAGCGTCGCTTCATCGTAGTCGGAGGCGCAGTCCGCGTGCCGACCGAGCTTGCGCTCGGCCGGCTCTTCCAAGGGGGCCTGACAGACCCGGCAGTGCGCAGACAGCGAGGTGCCGCGCTTGCGTCTCCGTTGCGGCACGGGGGCGGCGGCTTTGGCCGAGGTCGGTACCAACCGATCCAGGAACCTGGTGGGCCCCCGGCTGCCGCCCTGCCCGGAGCGGCTGGCCGACCAGGACACCCGCAGCTCGTCACGGGCCCGGGTCACGCCGACGTAGAACAGCCGGCGCTCCTCGCCCACCTGGGCCGGGGTCGTCGCCAACGAGAACGGCAGCAACCCCTCGTGGGCCCCGACGATCGCCACCGCGTCCCACTCCAGCCCCTTGGCCGAGTGCAGCGTGGACAGGGTGACGGCCTGGGCCGACGGGGTGTGCTGCGCCGCGGCGCGACCCTCCAGTTCGGCCACGAGCCCGCCGAGATCCGGCTCCTGGGATGTGGGAGTCGGCCGGTCCCGCGCCACGTCCTGCGCCACCGCCAGCAGGGCGGACAGCGATTCCCAGCGCTCGCGCACCGCTCCCGAGCCCTTGGGCGCGGTCTCGGCCCAGCCGATCGAGGACAGGACCGCGCGCACCACCAGGACAAGGCCGTCCTCGTCGTCGACCGCTGGGACGTCATGGGCCGGCACCCGGACCGCCTGCCGCAGCGCCACCATGGCCTGGGCCACCTCGCGGCGCTCGTAGAAGCGTTCCCCACCGCGCACGAGGTAGGGCACCCCGTGCTCGGTGAGCGCCTGTTCGAAGGGCGGCGATTGGGCGTTGACCCGAAACAGCACCGCCATCTCGCGATAGTCCACGCCTGCCTTGCGGAGATCGGCCAGCCAGGCCGCGGTCTGAGTGGCCTCGGCGGCCTCGTTGGGGGCGCCGGCGTAGTGCACCTGGGATCCGTGGGGACGGACCGGTTGCAGGGTCACCGCGGACACCGACGACGAGCCGGGGTTCGACGATCCCGCGCCCGCGCCGGCCATCACCGTGTTGGCGGCGGCGATGATCTCCGGCGTCGAGCGGTAGTCGCGGACCAGCCGGATCACCGTCGAATCGGGGTGTCGAGCGGTGAACTGGGTGAGATAGCTCGAGCGGGCGCCGGCGAACGAGTGGATGGTCTGCGCGGGATCCCCCACGACGCAAAGCTCCTCTCGATCTCCCCGCCACAGATCCAGCAAGGCCTGTTGCAGCGGGGAGACGTCCTGGTATTCGTCGACGATGAGATGGCGGTAGGTACCGCGGATCTGCTCGGCGATCTCGGGGCGGTCCACCATCAGCGAGGCCGCGCACAACAGGATGTCGTCGAAGTCGATCCGATTGCGATCCCGCTTGAGCTCCTCGTAGCGCGCGAACACGCGAGCCACCGCCTCGGGCTCCAGCCCGGCGACGTCGCGCTGGTTTCGACGGGCCAGGGCGGGGTAGCGCTCGGCGTCGACGTTGCTCACCTTCGCCCACGAGATCTCCGAGATCAGATCGCGCAGCTGGCTGGGGTCGCTGCCCAATCGCAACCGGCCGGCGGACTCGGCCACGAGCGACATCTTGTTCTCCAACAGATCCGGCAGCGCGGTGTCGTAGGCCTGCGGCCAGAAGTACTTGGCCTGGCGCAGCGCCGCGGAGTGGAAGGTTCGGGCCTGGAGGCCGGGGAAGCCCATCTGGGCCAGCCGCCCGCGCATCTCCCCCGCCGCCCGCGTCGTGAAGGTGACGGCCAGCACCGCCGTCGGGCGGTAGGTTCCCGTGGCGATGCCGTAGCCGATCCTGTGGGTGATGGCGCGCGTCTTACCCGTTCCGGCGCCCGCGATGACGGCCACCGGGCCGGTCAAGGCCAGCGCCACCTCGCGCTGATCGGGGTCGAGTCCCTCCAGGAGCTGTTCGGCACGGGAGGTGGGCGGCTGGCTTGTCACCAGGCCACCCTAAGCCGCCGCGCCGACGTTTCGTGTGCGGCGGCGCACAGGCGGCATTCAGGCGTCTGGGTGGCGGGGTGGGCGTACCAGCAGTCCGGCGCCAGCCACGCCGAGCGGAATCAGGGCCAGGATCAGCGCCGGCTGAGTGAACGAACCCGTGATCGTGCGCCCGACCGCGAAGGCCAGCGGCCCGAGGGCGGTCGAGGCCAGGCCGATCGACATCGCCACCCCGCGGATGGCGCCGATGTGTCGCGTCCCGAACAGCCGAACGTAGGCCGCCGCCTCCATTCCGCGCAGGCTTCCTCCCGCCGCCCCGAGGACGAGGCCGTAGCCGATCGCCGGCCATCCCGGCGCCACCAGCGGCAGCAGTAGCAGCGCGCCGGCGAGCGTCGACATCGCGAAGGCGATGAACACCCGCGGCGGCAGCCGGTCGGCCAGCGCGCCCGCCAACAGGGTCGTGATGATGCCCGTGAGGGTCTGGGGCAGGAAATTGGCGGCCGCCTCGAGTGGGGAAAGTCCTTGCTCGCCGAGGATGGCGATCTGATGGAACGCCAGCCCGGTGCTCAACATGCCCGACGTCGCCAGGGACGCGGCGATCACCCAGAACATCGCCGTCCGGATGGCCTGCTTCGGGGTCCATTCGACGCTGGGGAGCGCGGGCGCGGGCCGAGCGGAGTCACGGCGCGCGGTCCCGTCGGCCACCGGGGGTGACAATGTCGGTGGGGGCGGACGCCGCGGCAGCACGAACGCCAGCGGGACGACGATCACCGCGACCGCCAACGATTCCCAGCGCCACCCGGTCCCGGTCCCCACCCGCGCGACGAGACGTTCGATGCCGACCGGGGCGAGCGAGATGCCCGCCGAGCCGATTGCGCTGGTGATCCCCAGGGCCAGCCCACGGCGATGACGAATCGAGCGCGCCACCGCCGTCGTCGCCGCGAGGCTGAGGGCGCCCTGACCCAGCATCCGCACGCCGACGTAACCCGCGGTCAGGCCCACGATGCCCGCCACGTTGCTGAGCGCGAACAGCACCGCCGCGAACAGCCCCGCGATCGCCAGCGTGACCGAGCGGACCCCCCAGCGATCGAGCGCCCGGCCGACCAGGGGCTGCGCCGCCGCCCCGACGAGGGTCCCCACGAGATAGCTCAGCGACAGTTCCGTCCGCGACACCCCGAGGGATTGGATCAAGGGGTCGGTGAAGACCGAGAGGCCCGCCGTCTGGCCGGGGGCCGTCATCGCCGAGATCACTCCTGCCGCGAGCACGACGGAGATCCAGGGCCACCAGAGGTGGGGGTGCTGGTGGCGGGCCCCACGAGACGACGACGTGGGGACTGGAACGGGCGCCGAGGAGGGAGGGGTGTCGTCGGGAGTCACATGGCCCTTTTGCAAAAGAACGAGAGCGGGGCGGCGCCGTTACCGCTGAGGATGGGAGAGATGCTGAGGATGGGAGAGATACAGCCCACCGACCGTAGCGGGATCGACCGGGTTGGGGCGATCTGGCCCAGATACCAAACAAGGCCACGCGAGGAGGCAGTCCGCGACGCCGCTGTTCATGTCTCCTTCTGGTTGCTGGCGCGGCCCTCGGTCCTGGCCTCCAGCCCGGAGGCCAAGAGTTCGGCCAGGTGCATGGCGGTGCGGCCGGTGTCGCACTGGGCGATCTGGGTGCGGCAACTGAAACCGTCGGCGAGAACGACCGTGTCGGCGTCGGCCTCGCGAACTCGGGGCAGCAGAACGCGCTCGCCGGCGGCCCGCGACACCTCGTAGTGGCCGTCTTCGAATCCGAAGTTGCCGGCCAGTCCGCAACAACCGGACTTCAGTTGCTCGGCGTCTATGCCCGCGGAGGCCATCAGCGCCCTGTCCGGATCGGTGCCCATGATGGCGTGTTGGTGACAGTGCGTCTGCACGATGGCCTGGACGCCAAGCTGGGGCGGCTTCCACTCGGGCGCCCGCTCTGCCAGCAACTCGGCCAGGGTGCGCGTCTGCAGGGAAAGCCGGCGCATATCCTCATCACCAGGCAATAGGTCTACGCCGTCGGATCGGAACATGGCGATGCAGGACGGCTCCAACCCCACCACGGGGACGCCGGCGCGGATGTCGTCGCGCAACACGTCCACGGTGCGGGACAGCACCTTCTTGGCCACGTTGAGCTGACCGGTGGACACCCACGTCAACCCACAACAAACCGGCTGCGTGGGTACCCGCACCTCGAATCCGGCGTCCTCGAGCACCGCCACGGCCGCCTTGGCCGCATGCGGGTGGAAGGCGTTGGAGAAGGTGTCCGGCCACAGGATCACCGGCCCGTTCGGAGCGGGCTCCGCCCCCTTCGCCGGCTTGTCTCGCCTCTTCCACATGGACACGAAAGTCTGCGGCGCGAACTTCGGGATGTCACGTTGCTCTGCGATGCCGCCCACCTTCTTCAGCAGCGGCGCCAGAGGGGATTGGGTGACGACGTTGATCAGACGCGGGGCCAATTTCGCGATCTGGGCCAGGGCCGGCAGCCAACCCATCGAGTAGTGCGATAGGGGCCGCAGCCGGCCCTTGTAGTGATGATGGAGGAACTCGGCCTTGTAGGTGGCCATGTCGACGTTGACGGGACAGTCGGACTTGCAGCCCTTGCAGGACAGGCACAGATCCAGGGCATCGCGCACCTCGGTGGAGCGCCAGCCGTCTGTGATCCGCGTGCCGCGGATCATCTCGAACAGTAGACGGGCCCGGCCACGGGTGGAGTGCTCCTCCTCACGAGTGACCATGTAGGAGGGGCACATGACCGAATCGTCGCTGACAGCGTTCCTGCAGTTTCCGACCCCGACGCAGCGCAGCGCGGCGCTGGAGAACTTGTTGTCGTCGTTCGGATAGGCGAAGACCGTCAGCGGCTCCCGGTGGTGGTAGTCGGGTCCCAGCCTCAGATGCGAGTCCAGGGGATGGGGGTTCACGACCTTGCCGGGGTTCATCAGGTTCTTCGGGTCGAAGAGGTGCTTCATCTGCCCGAATAGCGAGATCACCTCCGCCCCGAACATCCTTTCCAGCAACTCGCCGCGGGCCTGGCCGTCACCGTGTTCACCGGACAGCGAGCCGCCGTAGGAGACCACGAGATCGGCGGCCTGTTCGGCGAAGGATCGGTAACCGGCCACGCCGTCGGATGTCATCAGCTCGAACGGGATGCGGGTGTGAACGCAGGCCTGCCCGAAGTGGCCGTAAACCGAGGTCTCGTCGACGTCGAGCCCGTACTGCCCCAACAACTCGCGAAAGTCCCGCAGGTAGTCACCGAGGCGATCCGGTGGGACGGCCGCATCCTCCCAGCCGGGCCAGGTCCGGTGCTCACCCTTGGGCTGTGACGAGGCACCCAGCCCCGACTCGCGCAGATCGATGAGCTCCGCCTCGGTGTCCGGATCGTCGAAGAACCGGGTGTGAGGCCCGTCGCCCGAGCTCTCCAGGTCGTCTAACAGCCCCTGCGCCCTGCTATCGGCCTGGTCCTGAGTATCGCCACTGAACTGGATCGTCAACCAGCCCGAGCCCCTCGGCAACTTGTCTGCCGCAGCTCCGGCCAGTCCGGCCCGCTTCTCCAATTGGAGCAGGCGACCGTCCATGCCCTCCAGCAACCAAGGATCGTGTTTGAGGATCTGCGGCACGGCGTCACCGGCCGCCGCGATGCTCGGGTACCCAAGCACGACCATGGCGTGGAACTTCGGTTTGGGAACCAACGTCAGTTTCGCGTGCAGGACCGTGACGAGCGTGCCCTCGGAGCCCACGAGGGCGCGGGCCACGTTGAAGTCATTCTCCGGCAACAGTGAGTCGAGGTTGTAACCCGAGACGCGGCGGGGGATGTCGGGGTACGTCTCGCGGATCAACTGGGCATTGTCATCGCGGAGCTTTCGAAGGCCCTCGTAGATCTGGGCGCGCCTGCCACCCTGCTGCACTATCTGGGTGTACTCATCGTCGCTGGTGGCGCCGACCCACATGCGCACCCCATCATGGGTCAGCACTTCGAGTGCTTCGATGTTGTCCACGGTCTTCCCGTAGGCCTGGGCCGTCGAACCGCACGAGTTATTGCCGATCATGCCGCCGAGGGAGCACGACCGATGCGTCGAGGGCTTGGGACCGTACATGAGGCCGTCGTCGGCGAGCTGGCTATTGAGTTCGTCCAGCGCAATACCCGGTTGCACGACGCAGGTGCGGGCATCGGTGTCCACGGAGACGATGTGGTGGCAAAACTTCGTCCAATCCACCACGACCGCCTCGTTCGTGGTCTGCCCAGCCAGGCTCGTTCCTCCCCCTCGGGACACGATGGGGGCGCCCCGCCGCGAACAGACGGCGATGGCCGCCACCGCGTCGTCGATGTCCCTCGGGGTGACGACCGCGATGGGGACTTGCCGATAGTTCGAGGAGTCACTCGCGTAGGCGGCGCGGGTACCGACATCGAAGCGCACTTCGCCCCTGACCTCGCGGCGAAGATCCGCCTGCAGCATGGGATCGACGGTGATAGTGCTGGGCATCGCCCCTCCGCAGTTGTGAAGACGATCGTAGTGTGCAGACTACCAACGGTGTCTCACCGGTTCTACCCCGTTTGGGGGTGCTCTGCTCCCCGAGGCTGCTTACACAATCGCTACAACACCTAGCCGAGCCCTACGCCACGGCCAGCGGTGTGCCTCCCGGTGTTCGTTGTCGAGGGCTCCCTGGCTCATTTGGCGTGTGTTCCAAGCTCGGCAGTAGCGACCGCTGCTGGCAAATACGCCAGATAGGGCCCCTGCTACCGAGGTTGGAGCCCCGCCTCAGGTCAACTCTGTGCCGCCCATTCAGCTGCTGGAAAGTCTGCGTATCCCCGCTCGGCGTCGGTCAGAGTTGGTGCGACCGCCGCGGGTAACCAGCCCAGCATGCAATCGGGTCGGTTCTGTGCTGAGGAACCCGGCTGATGTTGCGCCACCACGGACCCCGCACCCAAAACCCGCACCCGCACCCGCAGGCGAGTCACCCGCTCGCAGTGGGGCCCGCGCGCGCAGACTTCCCTCCTGGGTGAAGTCCGACTCGCTAATCGCTAGCACACCGTCCAGGAAAACAGTGGCCAGCCGGGCGGGACCGGTGAGATTCGGCCCCGTCAATGGAATGAACCACTCACCATCTGAGTTACCCCAACGGACAGGGGCGGTCAAAGCCCGCTCCGAAATCGAGGAAAGTGAGCACCACAATCATGTCTCGTATCGCCATCGTTGGAGGGCACGGCAAGATCGCCCTCCTACTCGCCGAACTTCTGCTGGGTACAGGGCACAGGGTCACGTCGTTCGTGCGCAACCACGAGCACGACGGCGACGTCGCCCAAGCCGGCGGGCAGCCTGTCCTGTTGGACATCGAGAAAGCCTCCACCGAGGAGATCGCGGAGCAATTCCGAGGGCACGACGCCGTCGTTTTCTCCGCCGGCGCCGGGGGTGGCAGCCCAGAGCGCACCCGCGCCGTCGACCACGACGCCGCCGTGCGGTGCATCGATGCCGCGGCCCAGGCCGGCGTCGATCGGTTTCTCCTGGTCTCCTTCTTCGGCGCGACGGTGAACCACGGTCTCGAGCCCGATAACTCCTTCTACCCCTACGCCCAGGCCAAGGGCGAGGCTGATGATTACCTGCGGGCCAGCGAACTGGCCTACGTCATCGTCGGGCCCAGCGGGCTCACCACCGAGGAGCCGAGCGGCAAGATCGACGTGTTCACCCGCGAGCAGGCCACCTCGGGTGGCGGCAGCGGCGCCGACACCTCGAGGGCCAACGTGGCCAAGGTGCTTGCCGCCCTCGTCGACACCCCCTCGGTGACCCGGACCACCATCGACTTCACCGACGGCTCGACCGCGATCGATGCGGCACTTTCCACGAGCAACGACACGGAAGCCAACTGACGTGGCGGTCACGCTCTACACCACGAGCTGGTGTCCCTTCTGCGCTCGCTTAACATCCGATCTGGCCGCTCACGGCTTGGAGTGGACTGAGATCGACGTCGACCACAGCGCCGAAGCGGCCGAACTGGTGGCCAAGATCAACCACGGCAACCGAGTGGTACCGACGGTGGTCTTCTCCGACGGTACGACGATGACCAACCCGCCAGCGGCCAACGTCCTGGCCAAGGTGCGCGAATCGAGCGAGGTGCGGCCGACCGACGCAAGGTCAACTCCGGCTCCATAAACAGCCAAACAATGTCAGCATTGCCCTTGTGCTCGAACGCGTGTTCGGTTATTCTGTGGTGGCGTTCGCGCATCTCGAAGCCCCGGTAGGCGCCGGGCTGCTGGATCAGGCCGCGATCAAAGCGTTAGAGCAGCAATTCGCTGTGGCCCGAGTCGCTGCGGGAGACACCGCAGCGGCCCTGCACACGATCGATGAGACGATTAACCGGTTGCAGGGGCTGCGGATGAAGGTCGTCCGGGCGTCGACGCGGTCGCAGGCCGGTGCCGCCGACGGGCTGGCCGGCGTGGGCGCGTGGGTGGCCCGGGAGTCTCGGCTGGGCGGGGCCGAAGCCGTGCGGAGCGTCCGGCTGGCCTCCTCGCTGGAGTCGTTGCCGCAGGCCGAGGGTGCGTTGTCCGAGGGTTTGATCAGCGTGCAGCACGCCGAGGTGATCGCGACCGCAGCCAAGCAGCTGCCGCCCGGGCTGTCGCCCGCCGAACGTAACCGGGTGGAGACGGGGGCTGACCGAGCAGGCCAAGATCGTCGATCCCGCCGCCTTGCGAAAGGCTTCCCGGCGGGCGGTGGAGATCGCGGGCCGCTCCATCGTGGAGGCCGACGCCCACGAGAACCAGGTGGTCCGCGCGGCTGAGGAGGTCGCGCTGGCGAAGACGCGGTTGTCGATGCACGACAACGACGACGGCACCACCAGCGGCCATTTACACGCCAAGGTCGCCGCCACCGTGATCGTCACCATGGGCCTCGACCAACTATGCTGGCCACTCAAGGTGGCGGGCACCGATGTAGGCGTCGACGTCTCGGCCGAGAAGGCCCGAAAGCTGGCGTGTAACGCCGGGATTGTCCCTGCGGTACTGGGCGGGAGATCGGTGCCGCTGGACTTGGGCCGCGAACGACGACTGTTCAGCGACGCCCAACGCACCATGCTCGCCACCCAATACGACTCCTGCGCCCCGGCCGGCTGCGATCGGCCGTTCGCCTGGGCCGAGCTGCACCACCACCCCTGGCAACACGGCGGAAACACCGACCTCGACCAGGCGATCCCGTTGTGTTCGTTCCACCACCGACTGATCCACCACGACGGATATCTGCACACCATTACCCGAAGATCCGGCGGTACCAGGAGAGTTGCGTTTTGAATGCGAAACTGACGCGGGTATCGAGGGTGGACGACATCGCAGCTCTGCGAACCGGGTGAGCCTGAGCAAGCGATGGTCCCCATCTCTGACTTCAATCGTCAAGAAGACCTCGATGTCGGAGCCGAGCCCTAGGGTTGACCCATCATGAGTAGTCCGACGACACCGCCAGGGGCGGTCACCACCGCGTCGCCCGTCCTGGGTGGCGACGGACAAGCCAACCGGCATCCGCCCGGTCTGCATCTGCACCGCGCGGAGAGTTCGGCGACGCTGGCGGGTTCGCTCGCTGCCCTGCTCGCTACCCCGGCGGAGGACCCGCTCGCTCCAGAGATCGTGGCGATTCCCACGGCGGGAGTGGAACGCTGGCTGGCTCAGGAGTTGTCGGCCACGCTGGGCGCCACCAACCTGGGTGGGGACGGTATTTGCGCCGGGGTCGAGTTTCCCGGTTTGGGTTCGCTCCTGCACCTGGTGGTGGCCGAGTCGGTGCAAGCCGACCCAGCGGACGACCCCTGGCGCAGCAACGCCCTCACGTGGTCGATCCTCAGTGTGCTGAACCGATCCTGGGATCGACCGTGGTTTGCGCCGCTGGCCCGCCACCTCGGCGGCTCCGGGGACGACGAGTTACGCCCCGGCCGCCGCTTCACTACCGCCAGCCGGCTGGCCAGACTGTTCTCCAGCTACGCCCAACAGCGCCCCACCCTCATCGGTGCGTGGAGGCGAGGCGAAAACACCGACGGGTGGGGTCAGCCGCTCCCGGCCGAGCTCGCCTGGCAGCCCCACCTGTGGCGCGCAGTGGCCGAGCACATCGCCGACCAGTCCACCAGAGGCGACGGAGCGGGTGACAGTTCGATCCTGCGCGATCCGGTCCAGCGGACGAGGGCAGCAGTCGGGGCCCTGGCCCACAACCCCGGCCTGGTCGCCCTTCCCACACGGTTGTCGATCTTCGGGCCGACGAGGCTCACCAGCACCCAGATCGCGCTGCTGGGAGCGCTCGGCCGGCATCGCGAGGTGCATCTGTGGCTCCCCCACCCCTCTCCCACGCTATGGGGGCGCGTCCGGAGCGAGGTCGCGCCGGCTCTGGACACCGGGTCCGTCCGGCGCAGCGCCGATCCGAGTCGATTCCTGCCCCAGCACCGATTGAACGCCCGTCTGGGGCGCGATCTGCGCGAGCTTCAGCTGCGTATTCAGCCCCATCTCGGCAGCGACGAACACCTGGCCGCCGACCAACTCGAGCCACCCCGAGGCGAGGCCGAGACGACCCTGCTCGCCCGCCTGCAGGCGGCGATCGCCGCCGATGCGGAACCGTCGACGCGGCGGCCGCTCTCGGCGTCGGACGCCTCCATCACCCTGCACTCCTCCCACGGACCGGATCGTCAGGTGGAGGTTTTGCGCGAGGTGATCACCGGCCTGCTGGAGGACGATCCGAGCCTGGAACCGCGCGACATCGTGGTGCTGTGCCCCGACGTCGAGCTGTACGCGCCCCTCATCACGGCCAACTTCGGCGCCGTCGCGGAGGACGGGAACCTCTCCTCGACCCATCCCGGACAACAACTGCGGGTCCGGTTGGCGGATCGCTCCGCCGGCCAGACCAACCCGCTGCTCGGGTTGTTGCGGCAGCTGCTCGACCTCGGATTGGGACGCGCCACCCGATCGCAACTGCTCGACCTGTGCGCGGCCGAACCCATCGCTCGCCGATTCGGCCTCAGCGACGACGCGTTGGTGCGCGTGTCCGAACTCGTTTCCCGCTCCGGTGTGCGGTGGGGGGTGGATCCGGCCGGCCGCGGCGCCTTCTCGATGGCCGGGTTCGGGCAGAACACCTGGCTCAGCGGCATGGACCGCATGCTCACCGGCGTCGCGTTCAGCGAGGACGACCTCCCCACCCTGGGCACCGCCCTCCCCCTCGACGACGTCGACTCCCAAGACATCGAGTTGGTCGGCAAGGTGAGCGAGTTGATCTTGCGCCTCCGCGAGTTCGTGCACGCCGCTGGCCGCTCGCACAGCCTCGACGGATGGGTGTCCCTGCTCAAGCGCGCTGTCGATCAACTCACCGCCGCCGCGCCCGATCAGGCCTGGCAGGTCTCGCACGCCTACGCGCTACTGGGCCGCCTGTCCGGCTCCACGCCCAACGATGATAAAACCGAGCATGATCAAACCGAGCATGATCAACTCGAAACCGACCCCCCTGGACAACGGCGGACCCTCCTGACCCCCGGTGATCTTCGGGCGCTGTTCGCCTCGTTGCTGGAGCCTCGCCCCTCCCGTTCGAATTTTCGCACCGGAGCGCTGACGGTCTGCACGCTCTCCCCGATGCGCTCGGTGCCCCACCGCGTGGTGTGCCTGCTCGGCCTCGACGACGGGGTGTTCCCGCGCGGCGCGGCCACCGACGGCGACGACCTCCTCGCCCGGGATCCGATCGTCGGCGAGTTCGACCGGCGCAGCGAGGACCGCCAGCTCCTCCTCGACGCCGTCGGGTCCGCCGGGGAGAAGCTCGTCGTCGTCTACTCCGGTGCCGACCTGCGCACCAACGCGCCCCGGCCCGCGGCCGTGCCCGTCCAAGAACTCTTCGACGCCATCGACGAGACCGCCACCGCGCCCGCGGGCAGCACCGAGACGGCGGCGAAGCTCACCTCGTGGATCACGACGCGGCACCCCCTGCAGCCCTACTCGACGCCCAATTTCGATCCCGGCTTCACCGCGGGCCACCCGGGCTTCGCGGGACGGCCCATCAGCTTCGATGAACTCTCCCTCGCCGCCGCCACCGCCGGGCGGCGGGTGCGGTCGGCGCCGCCCAGCGCCCGTCTCGACGCCATCGCATGGCCCCCGACCGAGCCGCCTCAGGCCGTCGAGCTGGGCGAGCTGCACCGATTCTTCCGGCATCCGGCGCAGAGCTTTCTGCGCCAGCGGCTGGGGCTCGCCACCTGGACCGAGGAGAACGATCCCACCACCGACGAGATCCCCATCGCCCTGGACGGGTTGCAGCGCTGGCAGCTCGGCGAGCGGGTGCTCCGGTTGGCGATGGCGGGCGCGGGACAAGACGAGATCCGCCGCGCCGAATGGCTCCGCGGGCAGCTCCCACCCCGTCGGTTCGGCGAGTCCGAACTGGATCGGACGATGGCCGACGTGGGCGGCATCCTCGGTCAGATCCAGCCCATCCGCGGCGTCGTTCCGAGCAGCCAGGACGTCGCGTTGAGGGTGACCCCGGCCGCCCTGGGTCTTTTGCCCGTCGACGCGAACGCGTTGCGGCTGAGCGGGCTGATCGGCGGAATCTATGACCACGTGCTGGACCGGGTCAGCTTCTCCCGGGTCTCGGCCAAGCAACTCCTGCCCGCCTGGATCGATCTGGTGAGCCTCACCGTGGCTCGCCCGGAACGTGAATGGCGCGCGGCCGTCGTCGGCAAGGGCGGTGCCATCTGGCTCGGTCCCATCCCGCCGGAGCGGGCCGAAGCGGTGCTCTCGCAGCTGTGCGGGCTCTTCCTCGCCGGCTTGGATTCCCCGCTGGCGCTACCGCCGCGCACCGCCCTCGCCTACGCCCGGACCGCGCGGAGCGGGCAAGATTGGCGAGACACCTCGACGGTGAAGAAGCAGTTCGAATACGAGTTCGACGATGTCTGGGCCAGGTTGGTGAGCAAGCGCGTCGACGAGCTGTTCACCGCCCAGGCCAATCCCGAGCTGCGGGAGGTGGGCCGCCACGAACGCAGCCGGTTCGGCGCCCTCGCGCGCCTGGTTTGGGAGCCGATTCTCGATGTGGAGACGACCTACTGATGAGCCCGATCGACCCCTCACCGTTCGACGTGACGGCCGCCCTGCCCACCGGGACGCTGGTGCTGGAGGCGAGCGCGGGCACCGGTAAGACGTGGACCATCGCCGCGCTCACCGCGCGCTACCTCGCCGAGGGGGTGGCCACGCTCGATCAGTTGATGATCGTCACCTTCAGCCGCGCGGCCACCCACGAGCTGCGCGGGCGGGTGCGCACGCGCCTCATCGAGACCGAGAGCGCGCTGTCCCTGGCCCTGCGAAACCATCCGCTCGAGCACCTCGACTCGGTCCTCCAACTGATCTGCGATCCCGTCGCCGAGGAACTCCAGCGCCGGCTGGATCGGATCCGCGTGGCCCTGGCGGAGTTCGACGCCGCCACCATCGCCACCACGCACGAGTTCTGCCAGCGGATGCTCACCGGCCTGGGGGTGCTGGCCGACTCCGAGCGCGATCTCAGCCTGATCGAGGACCTGAGCCAGCTCACCCGCGAGGCGGTCAGCGATGAGTACCTGCGGCGCTACAGCGCCGCCGAGCAGAACCCTCCATTCAGCCTCGAGGAGGCCATCGGGTTCGCGGGCCGCGCCGTCCACAGCGAAGACGCCGCCCTGGTTCCCGCGAACGCCACCGGTCGCGCGGCCGAGCGCGTCGACTTCGCCCGCGCGATCCGGACCGAAGTCGAACGGCGCAAGCGTCGACTTCGCCTGTACACGTTCAACGATCTGATGATCAGGCTCGACGAGGCCATTCACGACGACGTGCTCGGACCGGCCGCCCTGGCCCGGCTGCGCGCCCGCTACTCGGTGGTGTTGGTCGATGAGTTCCAAGACACCGACCCGTTGCAGTGGCGCATCGTGCGCGACAGCTTCCACGGCCACTCGACGCTGGTGCTGATCGGTGACCCCAAGCAGGCCATCTACGGGTTCCGCGGCGCCGACGTCTACTCCTACCTCGAGGCCGTGGCCGCCACCGACGACGTGCGTACCCTGGCCACGAACTTTCGCGCCGATTCGGCCATGGTCCACACCCTGCACGGCCTGTTCGATCGGGCGGTGCTCGGAGACCCGCGGATTGTGGAGCGCCAGGTCTCGGCCCACCACGACGTCGCCCGGCTGCAGGACGCCGCCGGCCAGCCGCTGGCTCCGGTCCGGTTACGCGTCCTGGACCCCTCGACGGATCCCAAGCGCGTCGACGTGCTGCGCGACAGGGTCGAAGCCGACGTCATCGACGACATCGGTGGGCTGTTGGGGGCCGGACACCAGCTGCGCCGAACCCACCAGACGCGAGCCGGCGGCGGAAGGTCCGCCCTCACCGCCAGCGACATCGCCATCCTCGTGCTCAAGAACGCCACCGCCGAGCGGCTGCGCTTCCAGCTCGCCGCCGCCGGCATCCCCGCCGTGGTGGTCGGGGCCACGTCGGTGTTCAGCGGCACCGCGGCCCAGCATTGGCTCACCCTGCTCGCCGCCATGGAGGACCCTCGAACGGCCGCGGTGCGGGAGGTGAGCCTGACCCCGTTCGTGGGGTGGTCGCTGACCGAGCTGGCCGAGGCCGACGACGACGAGCTGGGGGTCATCGCGCAACGCGTTAAGGGCTGGCGACGCCTGCTCAACGAATCCGGGGTGGCCGCCGCCGCCGCTCGCATCAATGCGGTTATGGGGGTGCCGCAGCGGCTGTTGAGCCAGCAGGCCGGGGAGCGGGAGCTCGCCGATCTTCGCCATCTGGCCGAACTACTACACGGCGCCGCCTCCCGGAACAACTTCGGCGTGCACAGCCTGCGGACGTGGCTGGCCGAGCGAATCGAGGAGGCCCGCGCCAGCAGTGACGACCGGTCGCGCCGGCTGGAGACCGACGAGCACGCGGTCCAAATCATGACGGTGCACCGCAGCAAAGGCTTGGAGTTTCCGGTCGTCTACCTACCCGACCAGTGGGACCGCTTCGTCTTCGACGACAAACAGCAGGTGCTGACGCTGCACGACGAGCGGGATCATCGCGTTGCCGACGTCGGCGGCTTCAGCCCTGGACGAGACCACCGCTACCAGCGGTACCTGGCCGAGGAGGCCGGGAATTCGCTGCGCCTGCTCTACGTCGCCGCCACCCGGGCCCAATCCCACCTCGTCTTGTGGTGGGCGAGCTCGGCCAAGAACACCCCGCCGTCGCCGCTGCATCGGCTCCTGCAACGCGATCGGGCCGTTGCGGCCGCGAACCCCACCGAGGCGATAGCGCTGGACTACGACCCGGAGCTCAATCCCACCGACCTGGGCTCCCTGCGTGCGACCGGCGTCGTCGTCGAACCCATCGCGGCCAGCGCCGACGGCAACGCATCCGCCGACGCAGCGATCCCCCGGGCGGACTCGCCCGCCGCGACGTTGGCGGCGCGGCGGTTCGCCCGCGTCATCGACACGACGTGGCGCCGAACGTCCTACTCGGCCATCACCGCGGCGGCGCACGAGCACCTGCACTCCCTCGGATCCGGCCCGGGCGGGGAATCCGGGGCCTCCTCGGCGCGGGCCCCCGCGAACAGAGGCTCCGAGGCCGAGCCCACCGCGACCGACGACGAGACCGTCGTCTCCCTCGGCCCGATCCAGCACCCCGAAACCCGGGACCCGCGGCTGGCCGAGCTGTCCCCGATGGCGGCGCTGCCCGGCGGCACCGCGTTCGGGTCGCTCGTGCACACCATCGCGGAGTACGTCGATCCGTTCGCGTCCGGCCGGGCCGGCGGTGATCTGAGTTCCGCGGTACGGGCGCAGGTGGCGGCGCAGATGGCGCTCCTCCCCGCGATGCAGAACCGGGGCGCCGAGCCGTTCAGCGTCGAAGAGTTGACGACGGCCCTCGTGCCCGCACTGAAGACCCCGCTCGGGCCGCTGGCGGGCGAGCGGAGCCTCGCGGATTTTCCCGCCCAGGATCGGCTGGTGGAGCTGGACTTCGAGATGCCCTTGGCCGGCGGGCACCGCGGAAAACCGGCCGGCGGCCACCGCGCCACCCAGGCCGGTTCGGCCTCGAGCGCCGTCACGGTAGCCAGGATCGCCGACCTGCTCGAGGCCCACCTCTGCCTCGACGATCCGCTGGTGGCCTACCCCGAGCGGTTGCGCGTGCCCGGGCTCGGCGAGGAGGTGCTGCGCGGCTTCCTGACCGGCAGCATCGACGCCGTCCTGCGCTGCGAGGCCACCGATGAGACCACGGGCCCGAGCGGTGTCCACCCCCGCTACCTCGTCGTGGACTACAAGACGAACTGGCTGGCGCCCACGCGAGACACCCCGCTCACCCTGAGCTACTACACCCACGACGCGCTGGCCAGGGCCATGATGGACTCGCACTACCCGCTGCAGGCGTTGCTCTACGCCGTCGCCGTGCACCGCTTCCTGCGCTGGCGCCAATCCGGCTACCGGCCCGAGCGGCACCTGGGCGGGATCTTGTACCTGTTCGTCCGCGGGATGGCGGGCCCCGACACCCCCGTCGTCGACGGGCACCGGACCGGGGTGTTCTCCTGGCGGCCGCCCGCCGCGCTCATCGTCGAGTTGTCCGAGCTGCTGGCCGGCCGGCAGGATCCGCCCAGTAGGACGACCGAGGCCGGCCGATGAGCATCCCCGAGGTCGAGGTGGCGATCACCGGCGAGGGGCTCCTCGCCGAGTTCAACGAGGCCGGCGTGCTCGAACTGGCCGACGTCAACAGCGCCCGGCGCCTGGCCCAGCTGTGCGCCGAGCCCGACGAGCGGGTCTGGTTGGCGATGGCGCTCGCCGTGCGAGCGGTGCGCCAAGGCTCGGTCTGCCTCGACCTCTCGAGGGTGTCCACCAGCATCGCCGACACCGACGACGATACGAGCGAGCTCCGTTGGCCCGAATCCCAGGCGTGGCGGAGCGCCGTCGCCCGCTCTACCATGACGCACACCATGCTGAGCGACACCTCATCGACGCACCCCATGCTGGCGCCCAACGGGGACGCCGACACCACCTCGGGCGCGGTCGACCCGGCGCACGACCCCCGCCCGCTGCGGCTGCTGGGCCCGCTGGTGTACCTGGACCGCTACTGGCGACAAGAGGAGTCGGTGCGGCTCAGCCTCACGCGGCGACGCACCGCGCCTCCCCCGGCCGACGTCGCCGCCCTCGCCTCCGGGTTGGACGCCATCTTCGACCGCGACGGGCTGGCCGAGCACGAGGTGAACTGGCAGCGAGTCGCCGGCGCCGTCAGCGTGCTGTCCCCGGTCACCGTGCTGGCCGGCGGGCCCGGAACCGGCAAGACCACCACCGTCGCCAAGATCCTCGCCCTCCTGCAGGCCCAGCCCGGGCCGGCCCCCCGCATCGCCCTGGCCGCTCCCACCGGTAAGGCCGCCGCCCGGCTGGAGGTGGCGGTGCGGACCGCGGCCGCCGAGCTGGACGGGTCGCACGCCTTCGACGCCGATGCGCTCAAGGCGGTCACCATCCATCGGCTGCTGGGCTGGTTGCCGCAGTCCGGGAGCCGGTTTCGCCACAACCGCAGCAACCCGCTGGCCTACGACGTGGTGGTGGTCGACGAAACCTCGATGGTGTCGCTGACGATGATGGATCGGCTGTTGGAGGCGTTGCCGGTCAGCACCCGGCTCATCCTCGTCGGCGATCCCGACCAGCTCACCTCGGTGGAGGCCGGGGCCGTCCTGGCCGATGTCACGCGCGCCGATCAGCTGGCCGTCCCCATCGTCGGCGACGATCCCCGGTTGCTCGCGCTGCGGCGCGCCCGGGCCGACGACCGGCCGGCTTCCGGCCCGGGATCGAGTGCGCGAGGCTCGGACCTGGACGCGGCCGCGCGCGGGGTCGTCGAGCTCACCCACACCTGGCGGTTCGGCGGCGCGATCGCCGAACTGGCCGAGGCCATCCGCCGGGGTGACGCCGACGCGGCGGTGGAGATCATCGCGTCGGGCTCCAGCGATCTCAGCCTCGTCGACACGCCGGCCGAAGAGACGGCCCTGTCCGACCTACCGACGTTGGCCAAGCGGTGCCTCGACGCCGCTCTGGCGGTCGACGTGGCCGCCCGGGGCGCTGGCGGGGGGAGAGAGGGAGATCCGGTGGCCGCGCTGGAGGCGGTGGATGAGCATCGGGTGCTGTGTGCCCATCGCCGCGGGCCGGCCGGCGTCGCGAGGTGGGCTTACGAGATCGAGGAGTACCTGGCCGCCGCGGTTCCGGGGTACGGAGCCGAAGGAGAATGGTACGTGGGCCGCCCGCTGATGATCACCCAGAACGATCCGGGCATCGGGTTGTACAACGGCGACACCGGCGTGGTCGTCGACGCGCGCACGGGGCCCAGGGCCGCCTTCGCCCGGGGCGGCACCCCGGCCCTGTTTGCCCCCATCCAGCTCGACGCGGTGCAAACGGTGCACGCGATGACCGTGCACAAGGCGCAGGGTTCGCAGTTTCGTCGGGTCACCTTGGTGCTGCCCTCCCACGAATCCGCCCTGCTGACCCGCGAGCTGCTCTACACCGCGGTCACGCGCGCCACCCGGCACGTCTCCATCATTGGCAGCCTCGCCGCCATCCATCGCGCCGTGGGCCGCCCGGCCAACCGCGCCTCCGGCCTGCGCGGACGGCTCTAGACCGACGGCTTTAGACGGACGGCTCCGGGCGGTTCAGCGCCCGGCCTCCTCGCCGCAGCAACCCGCCTCGCGCGCTCCGTTACCGTCGGGCTCGGCGAGGGCCGCGGCGGGCGCGCAACACGCGTCACCCCGCCACGCCTGCAGGCCTTCGCGAACGGCGAGTCCCGCGATGACGAGCGCGGCCGCCGGGTCCGCCCAGGACCAGCCGAGCCAGGAGTTGAGCACGAGCCCGACGAGCAGCACCGCCGAGAGGTAGGTACACAGTAAGGTCTGCTTGGAATCGGCGATGGCCGACGCCGACCCGAGCTCTCGCCCGGTATGTCGCTCGATCCAGGACAGGGCGGGCATGACGACCAGGCTGACGGCGGCCAGCACGATCCCCACCGTGGAATGCTGGGGCTCGGCGGCCCCCAACAGGGTGCGAACGGCGCTGACGGCGACGTAGGCGGCGAGACCGAAGAAGGAAAAGGCGATGACCCGGAGCGCGGTCTTCTCGCGCCGCGAGGGATCGGAGGCGGCGAACTGCCACGCCACGGCCACCGCCGAGAGCACCTCGATCGTCGAGTCGAGCCCAAAGCCGACGAGGGCGGCCGACGACGCCAGGCGCCCGGCCGTGATCGCGACGATGGCCTCGATCACGTTGTAGGTGATCGTGGCCGCGACGATCCAGCGGATCCGGCGCGTGAGGACGTCGCGGCGACCCTCCGATAGTGCGGGGGCGCCGGTGGGCGGTGATGTCATGAGCAGGTGCACCCGTCGGGTCCGCAGCAGGCCGGGTCGACGACGACGACCAGGTGGAGCAGGTCGGTCAGCGCCGAGGCGAGGTGTGGGTCGGTCAGGCGGTACCAGGTGCGGCGTCCGTCGCGTACCGACGTCACGAGGCCGCATCCGCGCAGGCAGGCGAGTTGGTTCGACATCACCTGGCGAGACACGGCCAGGGACTCCGCCAGATCGGAGGGGTGGGCGGGGGCCTCGCGCAGGGCGAGCAGGATTCGCGCCCGGGTCTCGTCCGCTAGGGCGTACCCGAGCCGAGCGAGAGCCGCGGTATGGGTCAGCGTCACCGGGTCTGCCATGCCGGGAACGATACAGATCATCATGAATACATGCAACGCTGAACTACATTGAGCCTCTCTGGCGGCCGGCGTCCGGTTGGTCGTGATACCCCCATAGGGTATGCTCCAGGCATGGATAGCCACGTGGAACACGATCGCCAGTCAACGGCTTCGGCGGACACCGACCCGGTGTGCGGCATGAGCGTCACCGACGAGTCCGCGCCGAGCGCCGAGTACGACGGGCGACGCTTCCGATTCTGCTCCCCGGGGTGCGCCGAGAAGTTCCAGGCCGACCCCGACCGCTACGCCGCACCAGAGTCGGACGCCGCCGACAAGGCACCCGAGGGGGCCGAGGACGTCGAATACACGTGCCCGATGCACCCGGAGATCCGCCAGAACGGTCCGGGGGCCTGTCCCATCTGCGGGATGGGCCTGGAACCGGCGACGGTGACCGCGGATACGGGGCCGAGCGCCGAGCTGCAGGACATGACCCGACGGTTCTGGGTGGGCGCGGCGCTGGCCCTGCCCGTGTTCCTCCTGGAGATGGCGAGCCACCTGGTCGGGGCCGTAAACGACCTGATCCCTACCGGCGTGTCGGCGTGGATTCAGTTGGTCCTCACAACGCCGGTCGTGCTGTGGGCGGGCTGGCCGTTCTTCAAGCGCGGCTGGGCCTCGGTGCGCACCCGGAATCTCAACATGTTCACCTTGGTCGCAATCGGAACCGGGGTGGCGTGGTTGTACAGCGTGGTCGCCACGCTCGTCCCCGGCATCTTCCCGGATTCGTTTCGCGACGCGGATGGCACGGTCGCGGTGTACTTCGAGGCCGCCGCGGTCATCACCGTCTTGGTCTTGTTGGGTCAGGTGCTCGAGCTCCGGGCCCGGGAGCAGACCTCCGGCGCCATCAGGGCACTGCTGGACCTGACCCCGAAAACCGCGCGCCGGCTCGCCGCCGACGGCCACGACGAAGAGATCGCCCTGGAAGAAGTACGACTCGGGGACCGGCTACGCGTCCGGCCCGGCGAGCGGGTTCCGGTGGACGGAGCGGTCGAGGAGGGCCGGTCCTCGGTGGACGAGTCGCTGGTGACCGGGGAATCGATGCCGGTGTCCAAGCGGGCCGGAGACAGCGTGATCGGGGGCAGCATCAACAGCTCCGGTGGGCTGGTCATGCGGGCCGAGAAGGTGGGCCGCGACACCATGCTGTCGCGGATCGTGGCCATGGTCGCCGAGGCTCAGCGCTCCCGCGCCCCCATCCAGGGCCTGGCCGACAAGGTCTCCGGGATATTCGTGCCGGCCGTGATCGCGATCGCCCTGCTGGCGTTCGCGGTGTGGGCCCTCGTCGGCCCTGAGCCCCGCCTGGCGTATGCGTTGATCGTCGCAGTGGCCGTCCTGATCATCGCCTGCCCGTGCGCGCTCGGCCTGGCCACCCCGATGTCGATCATGGTCGGCGTCGGTCGCGGGGCAGGGTTGGGCGTGCTGATCAAGAACGCCGAGGCGCTGGAGCGGATGGAGAAGGTCGACACCCTGGTGGTGGACAAGACCGGCACGCTCACCCAGGGCCGCCCCAGCCTGACCGACACGGCTCCCACCGACGGGTTCGACAGCGACGAGGTCCTGCGGTTGGCCGCCGCGGTCGAACGCTCCTCTGAGCACCCGCTGGCCGACGCCATCGTCGCTGCGGCGCGCGAGCGAGACCTCGACATCCCCGACGCCGACGATTTCGACGCGCCGGCCGGCCGGGGGGTGAGCGGCACCGTGGAGGGTCGCCGCATCGTCATCGGCAGCCCGGCCTTCCTCCAGGCACAGGGGGTGGACACCGACGGCGTGCACGCGCCGGCCGAGCGGTTCCGAGGCCAGGGAGCCACGGCCATCCTCATCGGGGTGGACGGGGTGGCGGCCGGCGTGTTCGCCATCGCCGACGCGATCAAGGACACCACCAAACAGGCCCTCGAAGACCTGCGCGCGGACGGCGTCGAGGTGGTCATGCTGACCGGGGACAACGAAACCACCGCCCGGGCCGTCGCCGATCGGCTCGGGATCGATCGGGTCGAGGCCCAGGTCATGCCCGATCACAAGAGCGACATCGTCAACCAGCTGCGCGCCGAGGGGCGCGTGGTGGCCATGGCCGGGGACGGCGTCAACGACGCCCCGGCGTTGGCGGCCGCGGACGTCGGCCTCGCGATGGGCTCCGGCACCGACGTCGCGATGGAAAGCGCCGGGGTCACGCTGCTGGGCGGCGACCTGACCGGCATCGTGCACGCCCGTCGCCTGTCGCGCAAGACGATGCGCAACATCCGCCAGAACCTGGTCTTCGCCTTCGTCTACAACAGCGCCGGCATCCCCATCGCCGCCGGGATCCTCTACCCCGTGTTCGGGGTCCTGCTGTCGCCGATCATCGCCGCGGCGGCGATGGCGCTGTCCTCGGTCAGCGTGATCGGCAACGCGCTGCGGCTGCGCACCCAAAGGCTCTGACCCGCCACACCTCGGGTGAATCCGCCCGTCTTGCCACCCCTGTAACCCAACGGTCCTCGAAAGGACACCCCATGAAACACCGTCTTGTTTTCGCCTCTACCCTCGCCGCCGGCGCGCTCGTTCTCACCGCGTGCGGTGCTACGCCGGCCGACCCGCCGGCCGCCAGCACAGCCCCCTCGGCCGCCTCGTCGGCATCGGCATCGGTGGCCGCCCACAACGACGCCGATGTCAGCTTCGCCACCGGGATGATCCCCCACCACCGGCAGGCCCTCGCCATGGCCGAGATGGCGCTCACCGCCGGGGATAGCGCCGACGTCACCGCCACCGCCCGGGAGATCAAGAAGGCCCAAGACCCCGAGATCGCCACGATGACGGGCTGGCTGCAGAGCTGGGGAGAGCCCGTTCCGGACGGGTCGATGGGCGGCATGGAAGACATGCAGGGGATGGAGCACGGGGCCGGCATGATGAGCGAGGACGAGATGACCTCCCTCGGCAACGCCACCGGGAAGGAGTTCGACACGATGTGGGTGGAGCTGATGATCACCCACCACGAAGGGGCCGTGGCCATGTCCGAAACCGAGGTTGCGCAAGGCGAGAACGCCGAGGCGAAGGAACTCGCCAACTCGATCATCGCCAGCCAAAAGGCAGAAATTGCTCAGATGAAGGCGATTTTGGTCAAGCTTGCGGCGTAGACGCCGTGGCTAGCGTTCCAGCCAGCTGCTGATCATCCGGTGGGCGATCGATACGGGTTTGGGAAGGGTCACCTGATCGTCCTTGACCGCCTGGCGGAGTTCGTCCTTGGTGAACCATTGCGCCCACTCGATCTCGTCCTCGTCCACCGAGAAACGATCATCGCTCACCTCGGCGAAGAAACCGACCATCAACGACTTCGGGAAAGGCCACGGCTGGCTACCGAAGTAGTGCACCTTGTCGATGGTGAGGTCGGTCTCCTCGGCCATCTCGCGGTGGATGGCGTGCTCGAGGGATTCGCCGGCCTCGATGAAGCCGGCGAAGATGGACATCCGCTTGGCCGCCCAGCGGCCCTGATGGCCGAGCAGCAGCCGGTCTTGAGGATCGGTGATCGCCACGATCACCGCGACGTCGGTTCTCGGGAACACCTTGTTGCCGCAGTTGCCACACTCGCGCATGAAGCCACCGTTTGAGACCCTGGTGGCCGTGCCGCAGCGGGGGCAGAACTTCTCGTTGCGGTGCCAGTTGGTGATGGCCACGGCGGCCGCGGCGATCTCCAGGTGTTCATCGGAGAGCACCGCGCCTATCTCGCGCAGGTGGGACATGGGGCCGTCGGGCAGGGCCTCGACGGCGAACACGGGATTCTCCCGGCTCAGCCCCAACAGGATGTGGCGTTGATCGTCGTATTCCACGAAGGGCCGGGTCATCCGCAGCTCCTCGCGCTCCTCGTCGACGAAGAAGTTTCCCTCGGCGTCGACCTTCAACAGCTTCGCGTCCTCGTCCTGCCACAGCTGCGCCACCCAATCCGCGCGGCTTCGATGCTCGTCTACCCTGTCCAGCCAACTGGCTTGTACCCAACTCACGTAGGCCAGGGTAACCAACTCTCAATCCCGCGCCACCGCCAGGAGGTCGGCGAGGCCCCGCTCGCCGGGCAGCTCCCGCGGCCGGACGAGCCGATCGGTCGCCACGAAGTAGAAGCACGCATCGACTCTGGACAACTCGACCCCCATCCGCTGCGCCCACGCCAGCCGGTAGATCGCGAGCTGTAGGTCATCGACGGCCTCGCCTCGGCCGGTCTTCCAATCGATCACCTGATAGTCGAAGCCCGATTCGGGGTCGAGATCGCGAAACACCGCATCGATCCGGCCGCGGATCACCGACTCCCCCAGCAGCAGGGAGAACGAGCTCTCCAACGCCATCGGGGTGCGGTCGGCGAACTGGCCGGCGCCGAAGGCCTCGGTGAGCGCCGCGAGGTGGGGCTCCGCGTCCGGTTCATCGCCCGTACCCCCGCTGCCCGCCTCGCCCGCCCGGCGCTCGGGGGCCACCTCGAGACGCTCCTCGGGGTCGAACACCTCGAACAGGGTCCCCTGGCCGAAGAAGCGCTCCACCCAGGTGTGGAAGAGCGTCCCGAGCCGGGCCGCCCCGGCCGGACGGCGCGGCATCGGCCGCAGCAGCTCGGCAGCGTAGGCCTGGGGATCCGAGGCCAGCTGGATCAGCTGGGAGGCCGTCAGGCTGGCCGGGAGCGCGACGGTCTCCACCCCCGCCCGCAGCCGGCGCGCCTCCGCGAGCAGGCTGGCGAGCTCGCCGTCCCATTGGGCCACCACCGACTCCTCGTCCAGCGGCATCGGGGATCCGTCGGCCTCGTACTCTCCCGTGTCTGCGAACCGACGCCGAGCGTTTCCAACGGCGGCGGCGGCGAGCCGACGCCGCTCCAGGGCCGCCGGATCCAGCACGGCGGGCCAGTCGGTGGGCGCGGCGCCCACGATCAGCGGGTTGCTTTCACCCGTGCCCGGCGCGGTCGCTTCGCGCAACACCCGGTCGTGGGGACGCGCGGCGTCCAGGATCGCCTGCAGGTAGCGCGAGGGGGTGCGGGGCTCGACGCCCGCGGGGCGCCAATAGTGCCCGGTGCCGACGAGGGTGCGTTTGGCCCGGGTCACCGCGACGTAGGCGAGCCGATCCTCGGACAGCTGATGCTCGGCCTTGAGTTCGGCCTTGAACTCCACCATCGCGTCCCGGGTGGCGTCGGCGAGCTGGGCGATCGAGCCCGCGTCCCCGCGCAACTCGTTGGGCACGACCTCGGCGGTGGTGACCCAGTTGTTCGTCACGCGTTCGCTGGGAAAGATCCCCTGCATCAGCGCCGGCAGGAAGACCAGCTCCCACTCCAGGCCCTTCGCCCTGTGCACGGTGAGGAGCTTGACCGAGTCCTCCGCGCTCGGCACGGCCTGATCGAGCCCGTTGCCGGTGTCGGCCTCGGCCTGCAGGTATCCCAGCAGCCCGGCGAGCGAGCCGTCCCCGTCGACGTCGACGTAGCCGGCGACGGCGTCGACGAAGGCGGCCAGCTGATCGCGCCTCGAGGTCTTCACGTACTCCGCGGTGGCGACCAGCTCCACGCCCAGCCCCATCGTCTCCACCACCCGGCGGGTGAGGTCGAGGACCGGTTCGCCGGTGTGGCGGCGCAGGGTGGCCAGCTCGGCCGAGAGGAGGGCGAAGCGCTGCCTCGCCGCCGCCGAATAACCCAGGTTGCCCGGATCGTCCAACGCGTCCAACAGGCAGATCACCTCGCTGCGATCCGCCTGGGCCACCGCCTGATCCAGCGACTCGGCCAGCTGCGCGCGCCAATCGGGGTCGGCCGGCTGCTCATCGAGACGTGCGCCGACATCCACCTCCGGGCCGGTGCGAGCCAATTCTCGGGCCCGCCGACCCAACAGCGCGAGATCGTCGGGTCCGATCCGCCACCGGGCGCCGCTCAATAGCCGGACGAGGTCGGGGTTGGCGGTGACGTCGTCGAGGAGCCGCAGGGTGGCCACGACGTCGGCCACCTCCGGCAGCGACAACAGCCCACCCAGCCCGACGATCTCGGCCGGGATCTCCCGCGCCGCCAGCTCGCCGAACATGGCCCCGAGATCCTCGTTTCGCCGCGCCAACACCGCGATGTCGGAAAACCTGGTGACGTCCTCGTGTTCGCGCGCCGCGACGATCTCGTCCCCGATCCACGACAGTTCCTCTCCCCAGGTCTCGAAGGTGGCCGCCCGGACCTGGCCCTGCCCGGCCTCGGGTGGGGCGATGAGACCGGCCCGGTGTCCCCCGCCGCCGCTGGCGGTCAGGCTCGTCGCGATCTGGTTGGCGACGTCGAGGATGGCCTGCCCGCTGCGGCGGTTCACGCGCAGGTTGAAGCCGTGGGCCGGCTCCCCGGAGCCGCGGGGGAAGTCGGTGGCGAAGCCCAAGATGTTGCTGGCCGCCGCGCCGCGCCAGCCGTAGATCGCCTGGTAGGGGTCACCGACGGCCGTCACCGGGTGGCCGCGTCCCGTGGCGGGGTCGGGGCCGGAGAACAGGCCCTGCAGCAGCTTGGCCTGAGCGGCGGAGGTGTCTTGGTACTCGTCGAGCAACACGACCGAGAACGTTTCGCGCTGCGCCTGGGCCACCGCCGGGGCGCGTTCGACGAGCTGGGCCGCCAGCGCCATCTGGTCGGCGAACTCCACAACCCCCAGGTCGGCCTTGAGACGTTGGTAATCGGCCACGAGCCGGGCCAACTCGAGCCGCTCCTGCAGCTTGTCAGCTGCATCGAGGACGGCGGCGTAGGGCTTGCCGCCGCGCCCTGCCGGGGCGCCGCCCAGGGCGACGCGGTATTCCCGGGCGTGGGCGTCCAACTCCTCGGCGGCGATGAGGTGGGACCTCATCTCCGCGTCCAGGCGCAGGACCCGGTCGGCCACGGTGACCGGCAGGATCCGCGAGAGATGCTCGAACGGGCCGGCGGCGGCCCGCACCACCCGGGTCGCGAGCCGGAACCGGGTGGCCCCGGTGATCATCTTCAGCCCCGAATCGACGCCGATCCGCAGCCCGTGCTCGCCCAGCAGGCGGGCGGCGTAGGCGTCGTAGGTCATGATGACCTGTTCGCCGGCCTCGTCGACGCCGGTGGTGTCCACGGCCCCGGAGCGCTGCAGCGCCGCGCGGACGCGGGCCGAGAGCTCCGCGGCGGCCTTGCGGGTGAACGTCAGTCCGAGCACCTGCTCGGGCCGCAGCGCCCCGGAGCCGACCAGCCAGACGACCCGGGCCGCCATCACCGTCGTCTTGCCCGAACCCGCGCCGGCGATGATGACCCCGGGCTCCAGCGGCGCGGTGATCGCGCCGAGCTGTTCGTCGCTGAAACCGATTCCGAGCGCCTCGCACAGTTGCCCCGGCGTGGCGATGACCGGCACCGGCTCGGCGGCCAGGCGAAGCTTCGCCCTGTGCCGTGCCGGCTCACCCGGTGGTGGCTGAAGCGGTGTCACGAGACCACCTGCTTCCCGGCCCGCTGGGCGGGGCAGCTGGCCTTGAACGCGCAGTACTTGCAGCCGGGGTTCAGTTGAGCGGGAAAGGCCCCGCGGCGCAGGGTCGTGACCGCGCCGGCGATGAGTTCGTGCACCCACGTGGGGTGGACGGCCGGGGGGTCGGGCGCGGCAACCTCGTCCAGGCTGGCCTGGGTGAACACCTTGGGGTAGGCCGAGGTGGCACCGTCTTGCTTGGCCAAGAACACCAGCTGGGCGCCGCCGACCCGCCGCTCTCCGGGGGCCAGATCCTCGAAGGCGCCGAGCTGGGCGGCCAGCTGATAGAACCCGAGCTGCTCGTTGGCTTCGACCTGAGCCCTGGTGGGGGCCGTCTTGGAGGTCTTGAAGTCCACGATCCACAGCCGGCCGGTGCTGTCTCGCTCCACCCGGTCGACCGCGCCGACGAGGGTGACGGTCTCCCCCTCGGCCTTCTGGGCACTCGAGTTTCCCGCAGTCGAGTCCGGGGTCCCCGCGTCCGGGCGGCCGAGCGGTAGATCGACGCGAAAGCTGACCTCGCGGCCCAACAGCTCGCGCGGGTTGCCCTGGTGCCAACCGAGGAACCGTTCCAACGCCGCTTCGGCCTGCTCGCGCTGGACGGCCGACAGCCAGGCGGCGTCGAAGGAGATCTGATCCCAGACCCGGTCCAGGTGTTCCAGCAGTTCGGGGCCCGCGTCGGTCTCGGCGTGCTCGATCAGGGAGTGAATGACCGAGCCGACGCTGGCGGCGCTCCCGCGAGGCAGATCGGCACGGGCCCGGCGAGAGAGGAACCACTGCCGCGGGCAGGCGAGCACCGCGGTGAGCTGGCTGGCCGAGAGCGTCAACCGATCGTGCGGGTCGAGCGTGGGCCGGCTCGCCGCGCTCAGCTCGCGCATCCCCCACCATCGGCTGGGATCGGCGGCGGGGGCGAGCACCCGGAACTGGTCGTCGGTGGCATCGGCCAGCCTGGCCAACCGGGCCGCGGCGGCCCGCTGCAACAGCGGCGACCGCGGCTCCTCGGCGGCCCGGCGCAGCTCCCCGACCAGCCCGGTGAGCGACATCGGGCGCTGCGGCCGGCGTGGGAGTGAGACAATGGGGGTCGAGACCTCCCCGACGAAGCGTGAGGGCTGGTCCCCTTCGCCTTCGGTGCCCTCGACGGCGGTCACGATGAGCCGCTGGCGCGCGCGGGTGCAGGCCACGTAGAAGAGTCGCCGCTCCTCGGCGACGCGCTGGCTGGCCGGCGTCCGCTCGCCCAGGCCGTGGCGATCCAGGGTGTCAGCGGCCAGGATGGCGGCCCGAGCGCGCAGATCGGGCCAAAGCCCCTCCTGCACCGAGGCGACGACGACGAGGTTCCACTCCAGCCCCTTGGCGCGATGGGCCGTCAGCAACCGGACGGCCCCGCCGCGCAGGTCGGCCTCGCGTTGGGTGTCGGCCGGAATCTGCTGTCCCTGCACCTCGGCCACGAAGGCCGCCACCCCTCGCTGACCGCTCACCTGCGAGGAGCGGGCCGCGATGTCGAACAGCGAGCAAACGGCGTCCAGATCCCGATTCGCGCGACCCGACGCCTCGCCCCCGCCGACGGCCGCCCGGCGTAGCTCCTGCGGCCAGGATGTCGCCGACCACAACCCCCACAACACCTCCTCCGCGCTGGCGCCCTCGTCGACGCCGCGTCGGGCCGCCAGCAACACTCCTGCCAGCCGCCGCGCCCGGCGCACCTCGGCGGTTTCGGGGCATTGGGCCAGGATCTCGGGGTCGACGAGCGCTTGGCGGATCAGCTCTGCGGAGGGGCGCGGCAAGCCGGCCCCGTGCAGGTCGAGGCGCTCCGCGTCGCGCAGCTGGCGGCCCAGGCGGCGGATGCCCATCCCGTCCAGCCCGCCCAGCCGGGAGGTCAGCAGGAGCTGGGCCTCGTCGGCGTCCAGCTGCGGGGCGCTCGCCGGCCGGGCGGAGCCGCGGCGCCCCGCCACCTGCAGCGCCAGGAGCAGCGGGCGGACCGCCAGCTCGGCCGCGAGCGGGATCTCGTCGCCGGCGACCTCCACCGACACCCCCGCGGCGGTGAGGGCGCGGGCCAGGACGGGGATGCTGACGCGCCCCGAGCGCACAATGACCGCCATCTCGTGCCAGGGCATGCCGTCTTGCAGGTGGGCCTGGCGGAGCAGGTCGGCGATGTGTTCTGCCTCGGCGGCCGCGGAATCGCAGGTGTAGACGCTCACGCGGCCTCGGCGCCCCGAGGTCACCTCGGGTCGGCGGAACCGCGAGATCAGCTCCGGGTCCAGCCCGGGCGGGAACGGCAACCGGGAGGCCACCGAGCTGGCCGCGGCGGCGATGGCGGCCCCGAATCGACGCGTCTGCAGCAGCGCCAACACCGGCGCCGGGGTCCCGTCGGATCGAGCGAACGTCTCGCCGAAGTCCGAGAGAGCCCGAGCCTCGGCGCCCCGAAAGGCGTAAATGCTCTGATCCGGGTCACCGAACGCCACGATCGTTGCCCCGGGCGCGCTCAGCGAGCGCAACACTCCGATCTGCGCGGGATCGGTGTCTTGATACTCGTCGACGAAGATGGCCGAGAACCTGGCCCGGACGAGCGCCAGGCACTCGGGATCGGCGAGCAGCAACCGGGTCCGATGCACCAGCTCGGAGTAATCCATGACCTGTTCAGCGTCGAGCACGTCCAGGTACTCCTCGAAGAACTCTCCGACGCTGACCCACTCCGGTTTGCCGGCGCTCTTGCCCGCTTCGATGAGGTCCTCGGGATCCATCCCGAGTTGGCGGGCGCGCGCCAGCACGGCGCGCAGCTCGCTGGCCAGCCCGCGGGTCTGTTGAGCGGGAGCCAACCAGGCCGGCCACTCCAGGCCGGTCGATCCGGCCAACACCTCACGAAGCCGGAACTCCTGCTCCGGGGCGGTCAAGAGCCTCAACTCCGCTCCCCACAGCTCCGCATCGCCGTAGCGCCGCAGCAGGGCGTGACACAACGAGTGGAAGGTCAACGCGCTCGGCAGCGCGGTGGAGCGGCCCAGCCGCGCCGTGATCCGCTGCCGAAGCTCCACGGCGGCCCGCCGAGAGAACGTGAGGACCAGCAGGCTTTCGGGATCGGCGCCCGCCTCGATGCGGGCCACGACCGATTCCACCAACGTGGTGGTCTTCCCGGTGCCGGGGCCCGCCAGCACCAGCAGCGGGCCCGACTCGTGCGCCACCACGGCTCTTTGATACTCATCCAGCTCGGGGCGCGCGCTGGCCAGCCCCGGGGAGGGTACGAGCCGGAGCTTTCGCCCCGTCGCAGGCCGATTGTGAGTCACATCCTGCAGCCTTCCAGATGCCGAGGACAGTTTACGAACTCCTCGGCTTGCCGACACCGAAACAAAGTGGGGGCCGGAGTTCACTTTCTCCCCGTGGTGTGCGAGGCTTTAGCTAGCTGTTGCAAGACTTCTCACCGTGGTAGTCAGAACTACGTCAGGATTGTTTGTGGGGGACCTCGGTCCCAGGCAGCGCGGAACATGACGTGTGTTCTGCGAATGGATTGAGAGAGAGATAGTTTCATGGCACAAGGAACCGTTAAGTGGTTCAACGCCGAAAAGGGCTACGGCTTCATTGCCGTCGATGGTGGCGGACCTGATGTGTTCGTCCACTACAGCGCGATCGACACCACTGGCTTCCGCACCCTCGATGAGGGTCAGCGAGTAGAGTTCGAGACCACCCAGGGACCCAAGGGCCCCCAGGCCGATCAGGTTCGTGCTCTGTAAAGGAGACGACCCCCATCGCGATGTGAGCCGCTGAGGCTCCCAGCCGAACAACCCCCACTCTTCGAGTTGGGGGTTGTTCTGTGTCCAACCCGCGTCTACCCGCGCGGATCGCGATGCCTCTGACCACCGCGCTCGCCCCCTGCCACCACACCCAGCCCCCGCCACCAGGCTCACCCCTGCCACCGCGCGGAAACCCCGCCACCCCGCTCAACCCCCGCCACCGCGCTCAACCCCCGCCACCGCGCTCAATATCGCGCCGACGAGGCTCGGCCTGGTGTCTCCCGCTCGATTCAAGAATTGAGCGCGAAGCGCCAGATCGAGCGCGCTCGACGGGACCGGCGGTGATGCCGCCTCAGTACCGGGCCTGGCTCGGATCGATGCGGTCCACCCAGGCCGCAACGCCACCGGCCAGGCTCAGGGTCCGGCCCCGACGCCGCGGCCCCACCGCCCGCGCCGCGGTGGCCGAGCGCCCCCCGGACTTGCAGTGCAGCACCACGTCGACGTCGTCGGCCACGACGAGCCCGCTGGCCAGCACATCCTCCAGCGGCCGCCACTGCGCCCCTGGGATCGTGTTGATGCTGCGCTCCGGCGCGGTCCGCACGTCGAGCAGGACGAACTCGCGGCTTCCGGCCGTGCGTTCTTCGAGCCACGCCGCCAATTCCTCGACCTCGATCTCCTCCACCGGCTCTTCGACCGCTGGGTTGACGCTGGCGGACGGCTCGGCGGGCGCGCCGTCGGCCGCGCCGGCGCCACAGGTGGGGCAGGCCGGGTCGGCGCGGACCGGCAGCTCGACCCAGGAGCCGGTGAGCGCGTTGAGGATGGCGAGCCGGCCGATCATGGCCGTCCCCACCCCGGTGATCAGCTTGATCGCCTCGGCCGCCTGGGCCGAGCCGAGCAGGCCGCATACCACCCCGAGCACACCGCCCTCGGCGCAGCCCGGCACGAGGCCGGGCGCCGGCGGTCGCGGGAACACGCAGCGGTAGCAGGGGCCGCGGCCGGCCCAGAACACCGACAGTTGCCCGTCGAAGCGCAGGATCGAGGCCCACACGTAGGGTTTACCCGCTGCGGCGCAGGCGTCGTTGAGCAGATAGCGGGTGGCGAAGTTGTCGGTGCCATCGACGACGAGATCGTAATCGGCGAGGATCCGCGCGACGTTGTCGACGGTGAGACGCTCGGGGTAGGAACGCACCGCCACCGCGGAGTTGAGCCCCTGCACGCGAGCCGCCGCCGAGGCGACCTTAGCCTGCCCCAGCCGCGTCTCATCGTGGATCACCTGACGTTGCAGGTTGGAGACCTCCACCACGTCGTCATCGATGACGCCCAGGGTGCCGACTCCGGCGGCGGCCAGATAGGCCAGCGTGGGGCTACCCAGTCCGCCCGCTCCGACGACGAGGACGCGGGCGGCGAGCAGCCGGCGCTGTGCCAGCTCGCCGAACCCCTCCAGCAGCAGGTGCCGGCTGTACCGTTCGCGTTGCCCGCTCGCGAGCGGGGGGCCCGGCTCGACCAGGGGTGTCGGCTGATCCGCGCTCATGCGACTGGCACCCCCGAACCGTCGGCGACCTCGCCCACCAGGCGTTCCACGACGTCCTCCAGCATGGCCGCGCCGAGGACCTCGTCACCGTCGGTCACCAGGGCGACGTGGCTGGCCTGGCGTTGCAGCTCGTGCAGCACGTCGGTCAGCACCGCGTCGGCCTCGACCCGGGGCAGCGGACGGTGCAGATCCTCGCCGATCGGGTCGTCGCGACGCTCGTGCGGGACGCCGAGGGTGTCCTTGAGGTGCAGGTAGCCCACCAAGTCGCCGTCGGCGTCCGCCAGCGGGTAGCGCGAGAAGCCGGTTCGCACGCACTCGGCCTCGGCTTGCGCCGCGGTGACCCCGACGTCCAGGACGACGAGATCCTGCAACGGCACGAGCACGTCGCGGCTGGTCTCGGATTCGATCTGCATGACCCCGCTCAGCAACTCGTGTTCGTTGTCTTCGAGCAACCCACCCTCTCGGGACTCGGTGATGAAGCCGCGCACCTGTTCCTTGGTGAACGTGGAGGCAACCTCGTCGGTGGGTTCGACGCGGATCAGCCGCAACACCCCGTTGGCCAGGGTGTTCATCAGCCACAGCAGCGGTTTCAGCACCTTCGCGATCGCGTAGAGCGGTGGCCCCAGCAGCAGGGCTGAACCGTCGGGCATGGCCAGCGCGATGTTCTTGGGCACCATCTCCCCCAGCACCATGTGCAAGAAGACCACGATCGTCATCGCGATGACGAAGGCGAGCGGATGCAGCAGCGCCTCGGGCACGCTGAGGGCTTCGAAGAGCGGCTCGATGAGGTGGGCCACCGCGGGCTCGCCGACCGCACCGAGGCCCAGCGAACATAGCGTGATGCCGAGCTGGCAGCCGGCCATCATGACCGCGACGTTGTCGATGGCGCGCAGGGTCCAGCGCGCCCGGGTCCCGCCCGCCTGGGCGTGCGGCTCGATCTGGGTTCGCCGGGCCGAGACGAGCGCGAACTCGCCGCCGACGAAGAAGGCGTTGCCGATCAGCAGCGCAACGGCGACGACGATGGCGGCGGCGTCGCTCACGATCGATCCGCCCGCTCGTGCTGGGGCGACGACTCGTCGACGGCCCTGTCAACCTCGAGGCGCACCTTCTCCGCGACGTGGCCGTCGAGCTCGAGGACCTGGAGTCGGACCTTCACCTCCCCGGCCACGCCATCCTCGTCGGGATGGGCGACGTCGCGACCGCTCACCGTCAGTTCATCACCCACCGCGGGGAACCGACCCAGGCGCTCGGTGATCAATCCGCTCAAGGTTTCGGTGGTGTCCCCTTCGGGCAGTCGCACCCCGATCAGCAGGGCGAATTCGTCGGGGCGCAAGGCGCCGAGAACCTTCCACTGTCCGTCGGCCAGCTCCTCATGGCTGCCGATGCGTGGGTCGTGTTCGTCCTCGATCTCACCGACGAGTTCCTCCACCAGATCCTCCAACGTGATGATGCCGTCGGTTCCGCCGTACTCGTCCACGACGATGGCGAACTGGAGGCCGCCACGCAATTCGTTGAGCACGTTGTCGAGCGGCATCGACGCCGGAACGGCCACCAGGGGACCCATGATGTCGCGCACCCGCCGCCCGCGCCGCTGCTCGACGGGTACCTCGAGCGCGTGGCGAAAGTGCACGGCGCCGACCACATCCTCGACGTCGGTCCCCGTGACCGGGAACCGCGAGTGGCCGGTCTCCTGGCATCGATTCAGCACCGTTTCGGCGGTGTCGTCGGCGCTAACGAACTGCACCCGGGCCCGGGGAGTCAAGGCGTCGGCGGCGTAACGCTCCCCCAGGGCCGCCGACCTCGTGATCCGCCGGGCTACTTCCGGCTCGAGATCACCCTCTATCGCCGATCGGACCGCCATGGCGCTCAGTTCCTGCCCCGAGCGGGCCGAGGCGAGCTCTTCTTGGGGCTCGATGCGGATCAGCTTCAAAAGCCCGTTCGCCGATCCCTGGAGCACGAACAACAGCGGAGTGGCCGCCCAGGTGAAGGCGCGGTTGGGCCCGGAGACGAGCTTGCCCAGGCGCACCGGCTCGGCCAGCGCCCAGTTCTTCGGCACCAACTCCCCCAACACCATCTGGGCGATGGTGGCGACGAGGAAGGATGCCGTCACCGACGTGGCCAGCACCGCCGCGTCCGGCAGCCCGGTCAGGCCCAGCGGCCCGCGCAGCAGCACCCCCAGCGATGGCTCGGAGATGAAACCGACGATCAGTGAGCTGACCGTGATGCCGAGCTGAGCCCCCGAAAGCTGCGTGGACAACGATTTGACGGCGCGATCGAGCGATTTGGCGCCCTTCTCGTCTCGCTCTAACGCCGCCCGCACCCCGGGACGGTCGACGGTGATCATGGAGAATTCAGCCGCCACGAACAGGGCGTTCGCCATTACGAGGGCGATCAGGCCGAGCAGCAGGAGCCATGGGGTCACCGGGTAAGAGTAGTTGGCCGCCCTGTGTTTGGGTACCGGTGCGTTATCGGGCCACGATCGATCGATTCGGCGGTAATCTGGCGCGGGTGACCAGTTCTATTCCGCCCGGTTCGCCACGCTCGCTTCGCCTGCCGCGGGAGGCGCGACGAGCCCAGTTGCTGGACGCCGCGACGGAGGTTTTCACCACGCGCGGTTATTACAGTTCGTCCATGGACGACATCGCCGTGACCGCCGGGGTCTCCAAGCCCGTGCTCTATCAGCATTTCGCCTCCAAGCTCGAGCTGTACCTAGCGCTGGTAGATCAGGCGTGCGCCGAACTCACCGCCCACGTCACCGCCGCGTTGGAGGCCACCGACCGCGGCAGCGACCGCGTCGTGGCGACGATGGCGGCGTTCTACAACTACGTGGGCGAATCGAGCCGACAGTTCCGCTTCGTGTTCGAATCCGACCTCACGGGCGAACGTCAGGTGCGCGATCGGATCTGGCAGGTGCACGACGAACTGAGCGAGGCCATCGCCCAGGTCATCACCACCGACACCGATCTCGGCCGAGAATCGGCCAAGCTCCTGGCCATCTCCCTGGTCGGCATCGCCGAGGTCAGCGCCAGGTACTGGGTGCGTGACTCTCCCGGTGAGAGGCTATCGCTCTCCCAAGCCACCGATCTGGTCTCTACGCTGGCGTGGCGAGGGATTCGCGGCTTCCCCCGCCGGGACGAGGATGAGGACACCCTCATCGGCGCTCACCCGCCGCACCGATAGCCGACGCCACCGTTCCAGACCCCAGATCCCCGGCCCACGAACCCGGTAGTCTGGAACCGCGCAGACGGGCCACCCTCGAGAGGATTCAGCGATGACTCAACCGGCAGACCAGGCGGGAGCCGCCGCCCCGATCCCGGCAGCCACGGCATCAGCCCCGTTGGCCGCGCCGGCCCTCACCCTGGAGGCCCCAGCCCCACCCCCGGTGGTCACCGAGACCCAGGCCCCGAAGATGGCTCCGCAGGTCGGGGCCGAGCAGGTACCACAACTCGACGGCAAGGTCGAGCAGTTCATGACCGCCCTGCTACACGCCCAGACGCGCTCGCCGGAGATGACCGCTCAGGCCAACGCGGTGCGCGGCATGGGAGATGCCGAGATTCGCAAGGCGGCCAACTCCTCGAACCGGCTGCTCGAGGCCCCGGTCAAGGCGCTGCACGAGGGTGGGCTGGCCGAGGGCTCATCGGTCGGCAAGACCCTGCTCGATCTCCGCCGCACGATCGAAGACCTCGATCCCGCGAACACGACGACGGGGCGCAAGATCTTGGGAATCATTCCCTTCGGCGATCAGGTCGTCGACTACTTCCGCAAGTATCAGTCTTCGCAGGCCCACCTCAACGGGATCCTGCACGCGCTGCGCAACGGTCAAGACGAGCTGGTGCGCGACAACGTGGCGCTCAACCTGGAAAAACAGGGCCTTTGGGAATCGATGGCCAGGCTCAATCGCTACATCTACATCGCCGAACGGCTGGACGCGAAGCTGGCCGCCAAGATCGCCGAGCTGGAGTTCGACGACCCGGAGAAGGCGAAGGCGCTGAGCCAAGACGTGTTGTTCTACGTGCGGCAAAAGCATCAAGACCTGCTGACCCAGCTGGCCGTCTCGATCCAGAACTACCTGGCCATCGACATCATCATCAAGAACAACACCGAGCTCATCAAGGGCGTCGATCGAGCGGCGACGACGACGGTCTCCGCCCTGCGCACCGCCGTCATCGTGGCCCAGGCGCTGAACAATCAGAGGCTGGTCCTCGATCAGATCAGCGCCCTGAACGAGACCACCTCGGCCATGATCGCCCGGACCTCGGAGATGTTGCGGGACAACTCGGCGCAGATCCAGCAGCAGGCCGCCTCGGCGACCCTCGGGATGCCCGAACTGCAGGCCGCCTTCGCCAACATCTACCAAACGATGGACTCGATCGATAACTTCAAGCTGGCCGCCTTGGACACGATGTCCTCCACCATCGGCACTCTGGAGACCGAGGTGGCCAAGTCGCGCTCCTACCTTGACCGGGTCGACCGCGGCGCCGACGCCATCGTCGAGCAGAACCTCGATCTCGATGCTCCCGGCCCGGCCGATTCGACGACCTGGCGCTGATGGGCATCCTGCAGTGGCTCGGCCTGAGCAAGCCCCCCGAGCCTCCGGCGCCGACACCGGGGCTGACCGCGCCCACCGAGGCCGACATCCGCACGGCGCTGGCCGATACTTTGTTGTTGGCCAGCCAGAGCGACCTGCCGGCGTTCGTCCTCTCACGGGTGCGGCGCATCGCGGGCAGCATCGATCAGACCCTCCCGCGGCTGGCCAACCTCGGGTCGGGCAGCTACGAGGGCTACTCCGTCGTCGCGACCGCCACCGACTATCTACCCGAAGCCTTGAGCGGCTACCTCCGGCTGCCGCGCGCGTGGGCGGATACTCGGCCCCTGCAAGGCGGCAAGACGGCCCTGCTGCTGCTCATCGATCAGCTGGACCTGTTACTGGCCACGATGGACAAGATCTTGGACGCCGCGATCCGCACCGATGCCCAGGCCCTGATCGTGCACGGCCAGTTCCTGAAAGAGAAGTTCGCCCATTCCGCCGCCTCGGCCGCCCCTCCCGCTCGCGGCGTGGACGCTCAGGATCGCCGAGACCCCGCCAATCCGTTCAGTCTGGACCTGCCGTGAGCACCGCCGAGAGCCTGGCCGACGCCCTCGCCCAGCTGGCCGCGGCGGCTAGGCGTGCGCAGATCGACACCGATTCCGCCCACGCGGAGGGTGCCGCGCTGGCCGCCACCATTGCCGAGGCGGCCCCCGGCGCCTACGTCGATTGGGCCGACCAGCAGGGCCTGACCCCCGACGCCGAGGCGTTCTTCGTGGCCGCCCAGCGCGGGCGCCGGATGCGGGCCACGGCCTCGCCGACGCTGGACCGGTTGCGTTCCGTCGGCTCGGCGCACCTGGCCGAGTACGCCCGCGCGTTGGCCGAGGTGAGCACCGCCGCCGCCACCTTGGGGCGAGCCACGCCGTGCACCGCCGGCAACGCCGCCCTGGCCGCCGCCGCGCAGCTGTCCGTCGTCCCAAGCCAAACCGCGTCCGGCAGCGGCACCGAAGCAGGCCAAACCGAGAAAGCAACTCCCCCAGAGTCCGAACCGGAGCCGGAGCTCCAGCCGCCGAGCCTGGAAGAGCTCCTCGGCGAGCTGGACGCGCTGATCGGGTTGGACGCGGTGAAGGGCGAGATTCACCGCCAGGCCGCGGTGTTGCGCGTCCAGGGCTTGCGCTTCGAAGCCGGGCTGAAGGGCGCCGCCATCACCCGCCACCTGGTCTTCGTCGGCAACCCCGGCACCGGCAAGACCACCGTCGCGCGCCTCGTGGCCGGTATCTACCGAGCGCTGGGGTTGTTGTCGAAGGGTCAGCTGGTCGAGGTGGACCGCTCCGAGCTCGTGGCCGGCTACCTCGGCCAGACCGCGACCAAGACCGCCGAGGTGGTCGCCAGCGCGGACGGCGGGGTGCTCTTCGTCGACGAGGCCTACAGCCTGGCCGGTGACCAGTACGGCACCGAGGCCATCGACACGTTGGTCAAAGAGATGGAGGACAAGCGCGACGATCTGGTCATCATCGTCGCGGGCTATCCCGTGCCGATGGCGAGGTTCATCGCCGAGAACCCCGGCCTGGCGAGCCGCTTTCGCACCACCATCGGCTTCGAGGACTACACCGACACCGAGCTGTGGGAGATCTTCTCCCAGCTCGCCGAGCGAGCCGATTACGACCTCGACGGGGGCTGCGCGGAACGGTTCGCCGACCTCGTGGCGGCCGCCCCGCGCGGGCCGAGCTTCGGTAACGGGCGCTTTGCCCGCAACACCTTGGAGGGGGCGGTCGGGCGCCACGCCTGGCGGTTGCGCGAGGAGGACGAGCCGACCCTCGAGGCGTTGCGCACGCTCCTTCCCGCCGACCTCGCCGAAGCGGCAACGCCGGAGGCAGAATGAGCCCACCGCAAGCCAGCGTGATCGCCAAGCCGCTTGCCCAGCTGCCCCAGCTGACCGGGGCCGCGACGCCGACGTTGCTCGTGCGCTGGCTCCTGGTGCTGATCACCGCGCTGCTCGCCTTCGGGGTGGGCTCGGCGCTCTGGATGAGCTCCGCGGCCAACAGCCTGGATCGCGCGGGCGACAACGCCACCCAGCTGGTCCGCGTCCAGGCGATCCAGTCGCAGCTGTTGCGGGCCGACGCGTTGGCCACCAACGCCTTCTTGGTCGGCGGGCAGGAAACGGTGGAACAGCGCGCCGCCTACGACGAGGCAATCAGCGAGGCCGATCACCTCATCATCGCCGCGGCCCAGGCCCAACCGGCCGACGAGTTGGCGCTGGCCGAACTCAACGACAAGATCATCGACTACGTCTCCACGATGGAGCAGGCCAGGGCCGCCAACCGACAAGGGTTCCCGGTGGGCGCGGCCTATCTTGCCTCGGCGAGCACGGAGCTGCGGGCCACCGGCCTGCCGATCCTGGATCAGCTCGTCGACGCCAACCAGGACCGCGTCGCCCGCGAGACCCGCGCGGTCAACTACTGGCTGCCGCTGGTGCTTGGACTGCTGGCCATCGGGGCCTTGGTGATGGCGAACCGATGGCAGGCCCGGCGTTTTCGTCGACGCTTCAATCCGGGACTGGTCCTGGCCGCCACCGCCGTCTTCCTCGGGTTGGGGGTGGGCATCGCCGGCACCCTGTGGGCCTCCGCCGGGATCGAACGGACGGGGTCCGGCAGCCTGCGCGACAGCGTCAGCGCCGCGATCGCCAGCACCGCCGTGTACGACGCCAAGGCCAGCGAATCCCTCACGCTGGTCGCGCGCGGCTCGGGGGCCCCCTACGAACAGGCGTGGCAGGGCTCCTTCGCCGGCGCCCAGGAGGCCACGGGCGAGATCTCCCGCTCCTTGCGAACCCCGCTGGACGATCGGCTGCTCGCCTATCGGGAGGTGCACGTCAAGATCCGCAAGCTCGACGATTCCGGGGACTGGGAGGGTGCCGTCGTGCTCGCCACCAGCGATCCCGGATCATCGGGGGGCGCCGATTCGTCCAACGCCGCCGTGGCCGCGTTCGAATCCAGCACCCTGGCGGTGGTGCGCGACAGGGCCGTCGACGCCGACAACGAGCTCCGCGGCTTCCGCGCCCCGCTGGTGGGGATCGGGTTCGGATCTTTGTCGCTGGGCCTGGCCGGGGCGTTCGCGGCCGGCTGGGGCCTGAACAAACGGCTGAAGGAGTACCGCTGATGCGCCGCGTCGCGCTCGTGATCATCGTCGGCCTGCTGGCCTGTCTCCTGGCGGGGTGCTCCGGGCAGCCCTACCCTGCCACCCCGCTGCCCGGTCCGCCCGGCAGCGCCGAACCCAGCGCGAGCGAGCCCGGCGGCGCCGCGCCCTCCGAACCGACGTGTGACACCAATCCACTGGCCAGCTACGACCCCCTCAAGCCGCTACCCAAGCCCGGGGCTATGCCCGCCGGCACGGCCATGGCCGAGATTCAACGCCGAGGACGCCTCATCGCCGGCGTCTCGGCCGACACCTACCTGATGGGCGCGCGCAACCCGGCCACCGGCAAGATCGAGGGCTTCGACATCGATCTGGTCAAGGCCATGGCCGAGGCGATCTTCGGGGACGAGAACTCCTACGAGCTGCGCGTCATCACCGCGGCCGACCGCATTCCGCTGCTGAAGGACCGCTCGGTGGACATGGTGGCCCGCAACATGACGATCACCTGCCAGCGATGGAGCGAGATCGCCTTCTCGGCGGAGTACTACCGTTCCGGCCAGAAGGTCCTGGTGCGCGACGGCTCGCCCATCAAGACCGCGGCCGATCTCGCCGGGGTCAGAGTCTGCGCGCCGAAGGGAACCTCCAGCATCGCCTTGCTGCGCAAGGCGTGGCCGGACGCCATCGCCGTCGGCTCCGACACTCACACCGGGTGTCTCATTTTGTTCCAGCGCGGGGAGGTCGACGCCATCACCGGCGACGACACCGTGCTGGCGGGGCTGGCCCGCCAGGACCCCTACGCCAAGGTGTTGGCGATGAAGCCGCTGTCCCAAGAGCCCTACGGGCTGGGGTTCAACGCCGACGACGTCGAACTCGTCCGCTTCGCCAACGCCGTGCTAGCCAAGCGCGTCGCCGACGGGGAATGGAAGGCCTCCTACGATCGCTGGCTGGCGTCCGCCTTGGGCGCCGACGTCTCGCCGCCGAGGCCGGTCTACGGGCGGAAGCCGTGACCATGTTCGCCCCCGCCGCGCCCGGAGCCCTCGGACAGGCCGTGGTTCCGTCCACCATGCTGGCCTATCTTGAGGCCCTGGAGCGTTGGTTGGTCCTGCGCAGGGCAGAGCTCGACGCGCTGGACTCCGCGAGCGCGGACACACTCGCCAGCGGCCCGCTGAGGTCGCGGCCGGCACCGGCCGCACCGCAACGCGTCACCGACGACCTGGTGCTGAGCTGGGCGCTGTGGAAGGCAGTCCAGGACCGGCTCGAGTTGTTGTGGGCCACCTGGGACGGCGGGCGGGTGGGTGAGAAGGAGCGCATGCGGCTCTCGACGCTCACCTGGGGACGGCTCGACGCCACCCTCGATTCGACCAGACTCACCTCGGCCGCCCGCAGCGTGCTCGGCGGGTTGGCGCTCTCGCTGCCCGAGGCCTGCCGCCTCAGCGACGCTCTGGCCGGCCAGCTGCGCCGCACCCTTCGGCTCGATCCCGACGCCGAGGCCGTCCTGGGCCGGCTGAAGAAGCTGCGAGCCACTCGGGTGCGTGTGGGCGAACAGTTGAGCTTGGATCCCCCCGCCCTGCGGGCCCGTCCTGCGTCGAAGCTGGACAAGCTCAGCGAACGCCTCGACGCGGCCGTGGCCCAGTTCGAACGGGGCGCGGACGTCGGCGGGCTACTGGGCGGTCTCGAAGCCGAGTACGCCGCCCTCGAACGCGACCTGATCGTCGCCAACGCCACCCGCCGCGAGGCCCGGGGGTTGTTGAACTCGGCCCGCGAGCTGAGTGCCGACCTGGCCGAGCGCGAGGCTGGCCTGCGCGCGTTGCAGCGGCGATGCCGAGAACGCGTCGATCCAACCCCCCAGGTGGGCATTCCCGACGTCTCGGCGCTCGGCCCCGTCCCCAACACCGTGCGGGAGATCGAAGTTCATCTGCGGGGGCTCACCGTGCTCAGCGACGAGCTTTCCCACGCTCAACACGCGCTGAGCGCGGCGTTGCGCGACCGCGAGGAACTCCTCGGCCGCTTCGAGCTCTACCGGGGCAAGGCCGGACGGCTGCGCGGCGGGCAAAGAGACTTCGCCAGCCGCGAGCTGGGGGCGGCCGAGCGGCTCACCGAGAACGTGCTGAACCATCGCCCCACCCCGATGCGGGCGGGCCGGTGCCTGGTGGCGAGCTACCTCGCCCTGCTGGAGTGGAGTATGCAACGCCGACGTCTGGGAGTGGGTTCGTGAAGTGTGAGATGGCCGGCTGTACCGGCACCATCGAGGACGGCTACTGCAACCTGTGCGGCATGGCCGCCAGTTCCCCGGCCGGCATCGGTTCTGCGGCCGACGCCGGTCCTACGGCCGCCGCGGCGAGTTTTGGACCCGGGGTCGAGTCTCCGCTCGGCTCGAGCGATACGGCCGGGTCGGCGCGGATCGGCTCGACAGCGCTGGGCTCGCGTCGGCTCGCGGGCAGTGGCTCGATGCCGACCCGTCGCACCGATCGGTCCAGGCGCTTACGCAGCGCCCGCATCGGCGCCGGGCTGACCGAAGTCCCGCCGGCGCCGCGCGTGGACGCCGAACAGGCGCTGATGGCGGATCCGCAGATCCCCGAGAGCAAGCGGGCCTGCCCCCACTGCGGCGCGCCGGTGGGCCGTTCCGGCAGCGGGCGGCCGGGACGCGCGGAAGGGTTCTGTCCCAAGTGCGGCAAGCGATACTCCTTCACCCCCAAGCTGAAGCCGGGCGCTCTGGTGGCCGGTCAGTACGAGGTGGCCGGCTGCCTGGCCCACGGTGGCATGGGCTGGATCTATCTGGCCCGCGACAAGAACGTCTCCGACCGCTGGGTGGTGATGAAGGGCCTGCTCAACACCGGCGACGCGGACGCGCTGGACGCGGCCATCTCCGAACGCCAGTTCCTGGCGCAGGTCGCGCACCCCCTGATCGTGGAGATCTACAACTTCGTCACCCACGAGGGCGACGGCTACATCGTCATGGAGTACGTGGGCGGGCGTTCGCTGAAACAGCTGCTCAAGTCTCGCCGCCGGGAGAACTCCGCCAGCTACGACCCCCTCCCGGTGGATCAGGCGCTCGCCTTCATCGTCGAGGTGCTGCCGGGTTTTCAGTACCTGCACGACCTCGGGCTGATCTACTGCGACTTCAAGCCGGACAACATGGTGCAGGTGGGCGACGGCCTGAAGCTCATCGATCTGGGTGGCGTGCGCCGCGCCGACGACGACACCTCCGCCATCTACGGCACCATCGGCTACCAGGCTCCCGAGGTGGCCAGGGTCGGCACGAGCGTCGCCAGCGACATCTACACGATCGGACGCACCCTGCTCGTCTTGTGCGCGGAGTTCCGCGGCTACCAGAGCACCTACCAGTTCAGTTTGCCGACCCCGGAGGTGTTGCCCCTGCTGGGTGAGCACGACTCGCTGTATCGGCTGCTGCTCAAGTGTTGCGCTCCCGATCCGGCGGATCGGTTCACCTCCGCCGACGATCTGCGGGTGCAGATCCTCGGCGTGTTGCGCGAGGAGGTGGCCCGCACCGGCGAGCAGAACTCGGGCACCTCCGCCGCGTCGGTCCTGTTCGACTCCCCCACGGTGGCCTCCAGCGAGCTGGGCTGGCAAGATTTCCCCGCGCTGCGCGCCGACACCACCGATCCACAGCACGCCTACGTTCTCAACCTCGACATCGCCGATCCGGCCCAGCAGCTGGCCGAACTGGCTCAAGCGCCGGACTTCAGTGCCGAGGTGGGCCTGGCGATGTGCGCTGCGGCCTTGCAGCTGGAGCGCTACGCCGACGTCGCCGCGACGGTCGATCACCTGCTGAGCGACGACCCGTGGGAATGGCGCGCGGTGTGGATGTCTGGTCTGGTCGCGGTGCGAACCGGGGACTGGGAAGCGGCGAAATCCGCCTTCAACGCCGTCTATGGCCAGGTGCCCGGAGAGCTGGCCCCCAAGCTCGCGCTCGCCTACGCCTGCGAGAAGGGGCACGAACCGGGCGTGGCCGAGGCGCTGTACCAGACGTGCGCGCGCACCGACGCCAACTACGTTTCGGCGGCGGCCTTCGGGCTGGCCAGGCTCAAAGCGACGGCGGGGGACCTGAACGGGGCCGAAACCGCCCTCGACCTCGTGCCCACCACGAGCCGCGGTTACCCCGAATCGCGCCGGCTGCTGGCCGTTCATCTTCGCGAGCTGGGCGGCAGCCTGGCCCAGTTGGCCGCCGCGCTGGAGGCCGTCGACGGCGCCCGGCTGAGTGAGACCGAACGCGATGAGAGCCGCGTCAGCACGTTCGCCAACGCCCGGGAGGTCATCCAGGCGAGCGAAGCCCAACCCAAGCTGCGGATTGGCGGGTATCCGGCCACCGACCGGGGAATGCGCGACGGGCTCGAAGACAGCTATCGTTCCCTGGCAAAACACGCGGGCTCCGATCGGGCTAGGGTCCGCCTCGTCGACCAGGCCAACCAGATCAGAAACCGGACCCTCACATGACCCCTACGCAGCACTTCTCCGGCTTCGGTCCGTGCCCGAACTGCGGGGTGCCGGTGGGGGCCGAGGAATCGTTTTGCGAAGCGTGCGGCACCAAGGTCAACCCCGACGCCCCGAGCCACTCCGCCGAAGGCTCCGAGACCCCGGTGGGATTCTCGTCGCACACCCTGCCGACCCACAAGCTCCACAACAACAACTCTGCCGCGTTGCCCCCTCAGGCCCCGGTCCAATGCGACGAATGCGGCGGCCACCTCGACGAGCAGCGTTACTGCACCACCTGCGGCACCCGAGCCCCCAAGGCCCGAGACCACTTCGTGCAGGCCCCGGCCGACTGGGTGGCCGGCTGCTGCGATCGCGGTGTGCGGCACCCCGAGAACGAGGACGCGATGGCCCTCGCGGCCCAGTCGACCCCGGCGAGCGCGGCCACCCTCGTCGTCTGCGACGGGGTCTCCAGCTCGGTCGGCTCCGACGTGGCCTCCCTCGCCGCCGCTCGGACCGCCTGCGATCTCCTGGCCGAGAGCCGCCCGCAAGGCCTTGGCACGGCCGAAAGCCTGGCCTCGGCGATGGGAAACGCGATGACCAAGGCCGTCGCGGCGGCCAACGAAGCGGTCGTGAGCGGCGCCGGATCCGACGGTGTCGCGTCGGCTTCGTGCACGTTCGCGGCCGCCATGATCGCAGATCGGCTCCTGGTCTTCGGCAACCTCGGCGATTCGCGGGTCTACTGGGTGCCCGACGAGGCCCCGGCCCTGCTCCTCACCACCGACGACTCGATCGCCCAGGTGCGGATCGCGGCGGGGGTCGAGCGGGCCGAGGCCGAGAGCGGGCCCGGTTCCCACACGATCACCCGCTGGTTGGGGGCCGACGCCACGGACATCGTGCCCCGGACCGGCGCCCTCGAGCTGAGCTACGCCGGTTGGGTGCTCGTCTGTTCCGACGGGCTGTGGAATTACGCCTCCGACCCCCGCGAACTCGGCGAACTCCTTCAGTCCTTCGTCGGCGAGGAGGGCCACGCCAACCCGTTGGCGCTGGCGCGCCGACTCGTGGAGTGGGCCAACGACCAGGGCGGGCGAGACAACATCACCGTCGCCTTGGCCCGGATTCCGGCTCCCACCAGCTAGCCGGCCCGCTCATGCTTTAAGCTCGGCACCGCTGCTAACTCTGCATCGCTCGATCCACTCCGAAGCTTCCGGGAGGACAAGATGGCCCAGTTCGACGCTGACGTGTACCAAAACGAGTTCCTGCCCGCTGGCGGCACCGACGTCAACGCGATCATCACCGTGAGCTGCACCGGCGCCGGCGAGGCCGGGGCCGGTGGGGCCGCCGGTGAGATTCTCATCGTGGATACCTCGGGCTCCATGGGCACCGAGAACCTGCAGGCGGCCAAGGACGCGGCTGTGGCCGCCTTGGATCAGATTGTGGACGGCACCTACTTCGCCCTCGTGGCGGGAAACCACCGCGCCTACCTGGCCTATCCCATCGTGTCGAGCGGTCCCGGCCTCGTCGTCATGAACTCGAGCGCGCGGGTCGAGGCCCGCGAGGCCATCACCGCGTTCCGATCTTCTGGTGGCACCGCCATCGGCACCTGGTTGACGCTGGCCAAGCGCCTGTTCGATTCGATCCCCAACCTCACTCACAAGCACGCGATCCTGTTAACCGACGGGGAGAACCACAACGAGCAGCCCGAGGCCCTGGACTCCGCCATCGCGGCCGCCACCGGGGCCTTCCAATGCGATTGTCGCGGCGTCGGCGTCGAATGGAAGGTGGCCGAGGTCCGCAAGGTGGCCCAAGCCTTGCTGGGCAGCGTGGACATCATCCCCCACCCCCACGAGATGGGCGCGGTGTTCGCCGAGCTCATCCAGACCTCGCTCGCCCGCGGCGTGGCCGACGCCCAGCTTCGGGTGTGGTCCCCTCAAGGCGCTGAACTGCTCTACCTGCGCCAGGTCTCTCCCACCGTCGAGGATCTCACCGGCCGTGGCCGCTCGGTCAACCCGCTGACGTCCGACTTCCCCACCGGCTCGTGGGGCGACGAATCTCGCGACTACCACCTGGGGATCCGGCTCGCGGCCAAGGACATCGGCCAGGAGCAACTCGCCGCCCGCGTGCAACTGGTCGTCAACGGCGAGGTGGAGACCCAGGGTCTGGTGAAGGCCACCTGGTCCGTCGACGAGGGCCTCACCACCCGCATCAATCCCGAGGTGGCCCACTACACCGGCCAGACCGAACTCGCCAACGCGATCCAAGAAGGTCTGGCGGCCCGAGCCTTGGGGGACGAGGCCACCGCGACCACGCGCTTGGGCCGAGCCGTTCAGCTCGCGGCGGCCACGGGCAATGACGAGGCCACCTCGAGATTGCGTAAGGTAGTCGATATCGATAGTGAGGAGATCGGTACCGTCCGGTTGAAGCGCGGGGTCGACAAGGCCGACGAGATGGCGTTGGACACCGCATCGACCAAGACGACCCGCATCCGCAACTAAGACGTCTCGGCAGCTTCACGGTTCGTCCCCAGCAAGCCCCGCAACAAGGAGTTGAGAGTGCCCACCTGCGCCAACGGACATCAAACATCCGCCACCGATTACTGCGATCAGTGCGGTTCCCCTATGGCTCGCGTCGAACGGGCGCCGTCAGGCGCGACCCCGTCCGCACCCGCTGCGGGTAACCCCGGCATCGAGTGCCCCCAGTGTCAGACGGTGAACGTCGCCGACGCGTTGTTCTGCGAGGCCTGCGGCTTTGATTTCCTGGGCGGCCCGCCGGTGCCGGCCCCAGCCCATCGCGATCCGGCGTCCGCAGACTCCGACGAGGCGGGTACCGAAGACGGCGGCCCCTCCGGCGAAGCAGACCTCGACGAGGACACCACCACCGCCACCGCGGTCGTCGGCCCGCATCCGCCGGCGGCTGGGGGTTCTAAGAATCCCTCCCCCGACGTCGACGTCGAATGGGTCGTCGAGCTATGGATCGATCCGGACTGGTACGCCGTTCAGGACAGCCCCGATCCGCTGCCGTCTCCGGGTCCGCCCGCGACCGTGCCGCTGCGTCACCGCTCGGTCCTCATCGGACGGACCTCCCGCAGCCGCAACATCAACCCCGACATCGACTGCGCCAGCGACACTGGCGTGAGCCGCCGTCAGGCCCAGCTCACCACCGACGGCACCCGCTGGTTCATCGAGGATCTGGATTCGGCCAACGGCACCTTCGTGGCCCCCGCCTCGGGGGTCCTACCCAGCCACCCCATCCAGGTCGGCAAGCGGGTGGAACTCGACGCCGACGATCGCGTCTACTTCGGCGCGTGGTCACGCATGGTGATCCGCCAGGCCACCGAGGAGGAAAAGCAGAACGGCTGAGCCAGCCCGCCCGGCCTCGTCGACTTAGCGAACCTGGGTCCGCTCGGTACCGGCGCGTCCGCTGGGCATCGCGGTAGATCCGCTCAATATCGCGCAGATCCGCTCGGCTGGCACGGTCGTTGTCAACATCCCCGACGACCTCCGCGCCCCCGTCGAGGCCGGCTCCGTCGCCTAAGCGCCACCGCCTACCGCCGATGCGCTCGGTATCGGCCAGCCCGCTCGGGTTATTGCCCAGCACGCTCGGTATCGGCCAGCCCGCTCGGGTTATTGCCCAGCTAGCTCAATCCGGTGTCTCGCGCTCGATTTAGGAATCGAGCGCGAACCAATATGTCGAGCGCGCTGATTGGGGGCTGGCGAAGAGAGCGGGCGGCGCCTCACTCGGTTCTGCCTGAAGCTTGATGGGATTTGAAGTGATCTGAGAGGCCCTCTCGACCGCTCGCTCGGTATCGGGTGATCCGCTCGGTATCCGCCAGCCCGCTCGGTATCCGCCAGCCCGCTCGGCTTATTGCCCGGCACGCTCAATCCGTTGTCTCGCGCTCGATTCAGGGGGCAAGTGTCTCACGCTCGATTCAGGGGGCAAGCCGAGCGGAACTTCGCCTGCCGAGCGCAGGCGGCTGAGCGTGGGCGGGCCCGCCGGGGTCGGGCTTAGACGGCGCCGAAGCCCACCTTGCGGGCGTTCTCCTCGCCGATCTCGACGTAGGCGATCCGGGCGGCGGGGATGAGAACCGTGCGCCCGCGCGAGTCGTGCAACTCCAGCAGCCCGTCATCCTCCAGGGCCGCGGCGACGTCGCCCTTGACGTCCTCGGCGGACTTGTCACTCTCCACGCTGACTTCGCGCCCGATGTGTTGAATCCCGATCTTGATCTCCACGATCTCTCCCTCATGACGTGCCGCGCGGCGTGGCCGAAGGTGGCTCCGCCCGCTACGAATTCAGCTGTACGGCGTCCAGCCTGCCATGCGCTCCCCGCAGACCCCAGCTGAGACAAGCCGTGTTCGCCGTGGGCGCAGCCGCGCCGGAATTGTCCGCAATCGGAGAAAAGCCGGTCGGCGCGCTAGACTGACTCCATGCACAGGAGGTGCATGCCGGTGAGAGTTGAGCCGCCGCTGCTGCCCTAAGTACCACTCGGCAGGCCACGGTGAGCGCCGCCGGACACTACGCGGGTCTTCACGGGCTCGCCCACGAAGAGGCATAGACCCTGACGAACTTAGAAGCGACCCAACAACTCAGCGCCGACGAACTAGCCCAAGAGATCGGCGCCGCCGCGCTGATCGAGGTGGATCCCACCCCCGAGCCGGCCGATGTCACCTTCGCCGATCTGGGCGTGATGAGCGAGATCGCCGACGCCCTGCGCGAGGTCGGCATCGTCAACCCCTTCCCCATCCAGGCGATGGCCATCCCGATCGCGCTCGAGGGCACCGACATGATCGGTCAGGCCCGCACGGGCACCGGCAAGACGCTGGCCTTCGGCGTCACCCTGCTGCAGCGGCTCGCGCTCGCCGCGGATCCCGAGAATGTCACGGTCGCGCCCCGGGCGCTCGTCGTGGCCCCGACCCGCGAACTCGCGAGCCAGGTCAGCAAGGACATCACCGTTGCGGCTAGCGTCACCAAGGCCCGCGTGCTCACCGTCTACGGCGGCGTGGCCTACGAGCCCCAGCTGGACGCGCTCGCCTCGGGCGTCGACGTCGTCGTCGGCACCCCCGGCCGCCTGCTCGATCTCATGCAGCGTCGCGTGCTGGATCTGTCCCAGATCAGGATCGTCGTGCTCGACGAGGCCGACGAGATGCTCGACCTCGGCTTCCTACCCGACGTCGAGCGCCTCCTCGCCAAGACGCCCAAGTCGCGCCAGACCATGCTGTTCTCGGCCACGATGCCGAAGGCGATCGTCTCGCTGTCTCGGGCGCACCTGAGCCAGCCGGTGAACATCCGCGCGGAATCCTCCGACGCCAACCACACGGTGCCCGACACCACCCAGTTCATCTACCAGGCCCACGATCTCGACAAGCCCGAGATCGTCTCCCGCGTGCTGCAGTCCGATGGCCGCGACCGCATGATGATCTTCTGCCGCACCAAGCGGTCGGCGCAGCGCCTCTCCGAGGACCTCGCCGAGCGCGGCTTTGCCGCCGCGCCGATCCACGGCGATTTGAACCAGCTGGCCCGCGAGCGCGCGCTGAAGAAGTTCCGGGCCGGCACCATCGACGTGTTGGTGGCCACCGACGTCGCCGCCCGCGGTATCGACGTCACCGGCGTCAGCCACGTGATCAACTACGAGTGCCCCGACGACGAACTGGCCTACGTGCACCGCATCGGTCGCACGGGCCGGGCCGGCGCCAAGGGTGTGGCCATCACCTTCGTCGACTGGGCCGACACGACGCGGTGGAAGGTGATCAACAAGGCGCTCGAACTGCAGTTCTTCGAGCCCGTCGAGACCTACTCGACCTCGGAGCACCTGTTCACCGACCAGGGCATTCCGGACGGAACCAAGGGTCGGATCGCGCCGGCCGGCGCCGAGCCGTCGCGTCGACACGGTGAGGATCGGCGCGGCGAGGAGCAGGGCACCGAGCGTAAGCGCGAGCCCCGCAAGGCCTCGACCCGCCAGCGCACGCGCACCCGCAACGGCCGCCCCGTCCAGCGCGGCGGCGAGCACCAGCACGCCGCGCACACGGGACATCAGCAGGCCGACCACCAACACCTTGACCACAAGCGTCACGACCGCAAGCAGCAAGACGAGGCGGCCAAGGCCCAGCAGGGCGCTCCCCTCAACGAGGGTGGCGAACCGAGCGAGCGCAAGCCGCGCCGTCGTCGGCGCAGCCGCGGCGGCCGGGGTGGCGGCGAGGGCCAGCAGGCCTCAGCAGAACAGGCGTGATCTGCCCAGCTTGATCAAAACAGGCGCTCGGCCAGCGCCTGGGCCACCTGTCTGTAGGCCTGCGCGCCTTGGCTCGAGCCTGCCACCGCCAGGATGGATCGTCCGGCGGCGGGGGCCTCGGCAAACCGGATCGATTTCGGGATCGGCGGATCCAGCACGGTCACCCCGTAGTCCTCGCCGATGTGCTCCACCACCAGCCGCGCGTGCCTGGTGCGGGCGTCGTACAGAGTGGGCAGCACCCCCAGCAAGTCCAGCTCGGGGTTGGTGCTGGAGCGGACGTCGTAGATGGTGTCGAGCAGCTGACCCACCCCCCGATGCGCCAACGTCTCGCATTGCAGCGGCACCAAGACGGCGGTGGCCGCGGTGAGCCCCGCCACGGTCAGCGGGCCCAGCGAAGGTGGGCAGTCGATGACGATCACGTCGTACCGGGCGCGGATCGGCTCCAGCAGCGCCGCGAGCGCGACGGCTGGGTAGCCGGCCCGTTCGGCCTCGACCAGTTTCAACGTCGCCGGCACCACGTCCGGCCCATCCTCGGTCGGCAGGATCACCGCCGCCAGGTCGGCCTCGCCGTTCATCACGTCGATCAGGGAGGCGGTGAGTGTTTCGGGGTCGTAGCCCATGGAGAAGGTCAGGCAGGCCTGCGGGTCGAGATCGACCAACAACGCCCTACGCCCCGCCTCGACCCACGCGGCGGCTAGCGAGGCCGCGGTCGTCGTCTTGGCCACGCCGCCCTTTTGATTGCTGATGGCCACTATGGGCGCTCGTGTCGCAGGCGTGGTTCGTTGGGCGGAGTCTGGTGTGGCGTTCATTGCTGACCATTGTGCCCGAGAGCGGCGCCAATCGGCGAGGTGTGGCTAGGCTGGCGCTCATGTTCGACGGTCTCTTCGCCAACCTGGAGCCGGGCAGTCTCGTGCTGGGCGACGGCGCCCGCCTCGCGACCCTGTCCTCGGTGCCCGACAAGCCCCTGGGCCTTGTCCTACTCGCCCACGGCATCACCGGCAGCAAGGAAGACTTTCTGCTGGCCATCAGCGAGCTGGCCGACCAGGGCTGGGCGGCGGCCGGGTGGGATCATCGCGGCTGCTACGAAAGCGCGCATGAGGGCCCCTACACCCTGGACGTGTGGGCCGACGACGCCGTCGCCGTGGCCCGCCACCACCGGGACGCGCTCAACCTGCCGGTGCACCTGGTGGGCCACAGCCTGGGCGGGCTGGTCGCCCAACGCGCCGTCGCCGCCGATCGGAGGGCCTTCGCCTCCCTCACCATGCTCTGCTCCGGCCCGGGAGGCATGGGGCGCGTGGGGCGCGTGCAAGTACTGCGCGAGCTGCTCGCCAGCGCGATGACCCTCGAAGAGATCTACCGACGCAAGAGCGAGATCGACGACGACTACTACCCCGAGTTTTTGGAGAACTTCCTGCGCGCCCGCTTCGTGGCCAGCGACAGGGCCGCCATCGACGCCATGGCCGTCGCGATCATGGACACCCCCGATCAGGTCGAGGACGTCCGGGCCGCCGGGATCCCCACCTTCGTCATTTACGGCGAGCGCGACGGGTCCTGGCACCAGCCGGTGCAGAACGAGATGGCCGCCCGTCTCGGCACCCAGCCCCGGGTCGTTCCCGACGCCGAGCACTCCCCCGCGCTGGAGAACCCCGAAGGCTGCGTAGCGGCCCTGCTCGCCAACTTCGCCGAGTGATCACACCGAGGGACGCCCGAAGGCATGGCTGCCGGGATACGCGCGAACAGCGACGCGTGGGGGTGGTCGTGTCCTCGGGCTCGTGCTCGGTGGTAGAGGTTTTCAGCCCAGGGGTTGGCTCGTCGGCAGTCGCCGGCGAAGTCACACAGGGCGTCGCGGAGTTCTTGGTCAGCGGCCCAGCGGAAGGTGACGGCTTTGATTGTGCCGGATGGGCGAGTCGAGGGGGCGACGCCGGCCAGGCCGGCCAGCGCGTCGGCGGTGGGGAACCGGCCGCGGGCGTCGCCGATCTCGGCGAGCAGGCGGGCGGCTCGCAAGGTGTTGGAGAGTTCTTGGCCGATTAATGGGGGAACGGTTTGGTTAGCCCTCCCTTTGCACTACTTGCCATACCTGCGGCAACTTCCCCTAGCGATCGGCGGCCGCTCCGAGGGCCATCGCGCAGGCTCGCCGGGGCGGCGTCCTATTCCACTTCGAATCGGTGCACAACGGCGCTGCTATCGCCGCGGCCGGGGGGCGGGTACACAGCGAGACGAGGTGGGAGGGGATCTGTCGTCGGCGTGGAACCACGACCCAAATGGCCTTCCGCGACGTGGTCAACCGTCTCGACCCAACCCCTGTGACGATCCTCCTGAGCCGCGAGGAGAGCGGGAGTTGCTCTCGACCTGAGGGGTTCCTTGCAGTGACTCGGCTCGATACGCGCACAGGGCAACCACTCCCAGGACCGCTTCGCGCTTGCACCGATCGACCAGAAGTTGCTTGACACGGCATAGGACTCAGGCTCAACTGGAGGAGGAACGACCACGCCGTATCGCCAAGAAGATTGGACTGATCGACATGCCAAACCTCGTTCGTCCATCCATGGTGGTGCGCGAACGGGCGACGTACGACGCGTACCCGATGTCCGTCACGACTCTTCCTGACTCCTCAGAACGAAGGGGCGGCGACCATGACCCTTCATGACGACACGCATGCCAAGCCGCTCGCGGGCCGGGTTGCGCTGGTCGCGGGGGCTACCCGTGGTGCCGGCCGCGCGATTGCTGTTGAGCTGGCCCGGGCAGGTGCACACGTTTACGCCACCGGGCGCAGCAGCCGGTCGTCAGGTCGCTCCGAGATCGACCGTCCGGAGACCATCGAGGAGACTGGTGAGGCGATTGAGGTTGCTGGTGGGACCGTCTCGGCAATGGTTGTCGACCACGAGGATCCCGATGCAGTCGCTGCGCTGGCCGAGCGGATCGGGAACGACCACGGGCGGCTCGATGTCCTGGTCAATGACATCTTCGGCGGGGACCGGTACGCGGAGTGGGAGCGGCCGTTGTGGGAACACGACCTGTCAGGCGGGCTGCGCATGCTGCGAATGGGCGTGGACACGCATCTGATCACGAGTCACCACGCGCTACCACTGATGCTGAGCACGGCGCGGACACACGGGACGACAGGGCTGGTCATCGAGATGACCGATGGCACGGCCGAGTTCAACGTCGACTTCCGTGAAGGCGTCGGTTTCTACTACGACCTCGTCAAAGCAAGCGTGGGGCGGATCGTGACGGGCCTGACCTTCGAACTCAACGATTGTCCGGTCACCGCCGTCGGGGTCACGCCCGGATGGTTGCGCTCGGAGAAGATGCTGGAGGGTTTCGAGGTAAACGAGGAAAACTGGCGTGATGCGCTTGAGAAGGTGCCAGGCTTCGCGATCTCGGAGTCGCCGACCTACGTCGCTCGCGGGGTGGCAGCTTTGGCGGCCAGCCTAGCCCCCGAGCGATGGGCGGGACAGATTGTCACCGCGCGCCAACTGGCTGACGCCTACGGCATCACCGACACAGACGGTTCACGGCCCGACTGCTGGGGCTACATCAGCCGCTACGGAATCCAGGAGCAGAGCGGTGAGCATGTGCAGGACTTCCGCTGACATGGCCGGGCGTCTGAACGCACATTCATCCTCCGCGTCGAGTTGCCTACGACCGGTAACGAACGGTGACGACATGAGTGTTCCATCAGGCTCGTCGACCGATCCTTCAACAGTGCGGCTGTAAGGCTGCGAGGATGAAGATCGAAGAGGTGGCCGACATGGGCGCCGTCGAGGACGCGCTCACTGCGGCGTGGGATCTGCAGCGAGCCCACCGTTGAACCGGCAT
>JBBSOW010000002.1:0-96522 GCA_038259365.1 Propionibacteriales bacterium | reverse complement strand
GATCGACATCTCGGCCGAGAAGGCCCGCCAACTCGCCTGCAACGCCGGGATCGTCCCCGCCGTTCTGGGCGGAGTGTCGGTGCCGCTGGACCTGGGCCGCGAACGACGCCTGTTCAGCGACGCCCAACGCACCATGCTCGCCACCCAGTACGACGCCTGCGCCGCGGCCGGCTGCGACCGGCCGTTCGCCTGGTCCGAACTCCATCACCGACAGCCATGGCAGCACGGCGGCACAACCGACCTCGACCAGGCGATCCCGTTGTGTTCCTTCCACCACCGCAAGATCCACGACGACGGCTACCTCATCGACGTCAGCCGAAGGCTGGACGGTACGAAGCAAGTCGCGTTCCGGCAAAGAAGTTGACGTTTGCGAAGGACGGATCCGAGGGGGCCTAGCTGTCCAAGCGCGCTCCATGGCGGGGAAGGATGCTAGGGATACAGATGCCCGCAGGTCGGGTGCAGTAAGCGGAAGCCGCCCGCATCGGTCCTCGAGGAACGTCCCCTCTCGACTTAGCTCGGAGGCATCGGCAGAATGACGTGGGTGGAAGCTTCTTTGCGAGTAGAAATTTTCCCGCGGGACGTGGCCGTGACGACGGCCTTCTATCAACGCCTGGGCTTTAACGTCGCCGGCCTCAAGGAGGGACCGCCGCGCTATGCGTCGATCCGCCTGGGGTCGGTCCGGATCGGTGTGTGCGAGACCGAGCCGATCGACCCCGCGCGAGGCGCTCACGCGGCGATGACCGAGATGGTGATCGAGGTCGACGATGTGCGGGCTGCGCGCCAGCGGATCGTCGATCAGGGCGTCGATCTCACCGAAGATCTTCGGTCGCGCGAGTGGGGACTCATCGATTTTGGGGTCACGGACCCGGACGGTTACTACGTCCGCTTCACTAGCCGTGCGCCGGACCAAGCGCGCCGGATCAATGGCTAGCGCCGTGGGTCCACGTCGAGAACGGAACGACCAGAACAGCCGTGGAATCTGGACTATCGGACATTGGACGTGTCCCCCCGATGTTGTGCTCGAGACGCTGGGGTCGGCCGACATCGAGGTGCTGGTGGACGTCCGTAAGATGCCCGGTTCTCGGCGCAGCCCTCAGTTCGACGCCGACGAGATGCCGTCATGGCTAGACCACGCCGGCATCGAGTATCTACATCTGAGTGAACTCGGCGGCCGGCGCCCCAAGCGGAAGGACGTCGATCCGGCGCTGAACGCCGGGTGGCAGAACGCGAGCTTCAAGAACTACGCCGACTACACGCTGACAGCCGAATTCGAGGCAGGCCTGGCCCAACTCACCGAGCTGGCCGGCAAGCAGCACGTGGCGCTCATGTGCGGTGAACCGATGCCGTGGCGCTGCCACCGCCTGCTCATCTCGAACACGTTGACGGCTCGCGGTTGGACGGTTGTGCACCTGATGAACGGCGGCGCCCCGAAACCTCACGAGCTGGGGCAATGGGGTGCCGCACCAGTGATAAGCGCCGACGGCGTTCTGACTTATCCACAAAAGAGTTCTGACTTATCCACAAAAGACAGGAGAAGCACGATGAGCGAGAGGCTCAAAGTGGGGGATCACGTGACGTGGAACTCCGAGGCGGGCCACGTGTCCGGCACGATAACCAACATCCATACAGAAGACTTCGACTTCAAGGGCCGCACTCGCCGGGCGAGCGAGGACGAGCCGCAGTACGAGATCGCCAGCGACAAGACCGACCACGTCGCGGCGCACAAGGGCACCGCGCTCCGCAAACTAGACAAGAAGGCCGACGCGTAGACCGGCGGAGATGGCGTGCCGGACCAGTGGGGTACGGAGCCGGGCGCGTTCGACGGTTCGTGTCTTCGCGGTCGGCGGGCCTGGCGACTCTTGCTTCCCGCCCAGACTCTGTTCGACGCAGACTCTGTTCGACGCAGACTCTGTTCGACGCAGACTCTGTTCAGCGCAGGAGCCCCTCCACCTCGCCGCTGCATCCGAGGAGGATCTTGCCCGGTTCGGTGTCGAGGACGTGCCGCAGGAGCGAGCCGTAGACCGCGCGAAAGTCGGTGCTGGCCTTGAGGTCGCCGCCGTCGAGGTCGGTCAGGCTCGGCTCTTCGCCGAAGAGGCCGCCCCGGACGCCGCGTCCCAACACGAACAGCGGCCCCGCGGTGCGGTGATCGGTGCCGTGGCCACCAGGTCCAGCTGCGCCGCCAGCGCGGACTGGCCACCCGGCCGAGGATCCCTTGTCTGGCGGCTGGGTTGGATCCGATGGACGCGGTGGTCGGTTGAGCGCAGGGTTCAGCGTTGTGGCGATATCGATCAGGGTGGCCATCGATGTGGCCGCCTGGGATGCCAGGGCCCGTCGCCGGCCGACGGTTTCCCTACCTGCGCCGAGGCATCGGTCAGCGGGCCCTTCGGCAGTTTGAGCCCGCCGAGCGGGAAGGAGGCCGCCGCCGTCGTCTCGCCAGCGCATTGCCGCTCTGGCCGAACGCAAACCGGTCCCAGAGGCGACGGACTGCCGCGTCCTCGCCGATATCGACCATGCCACCGTAGTTGGGCGGGTTGTTGCCGGGCACAAGCCCTGGCGTGGTTTTCACAGGGCTTTGACGGGTCGGTGGACCTACCGGCTCAGCCCGCGAGCTCGGCGCGCACGGCCCTGGTCGCGGTCACCATGTTCTGCAGGGACTCGGACACCTCGGCCCATCCGCGGGTCTTCAGCCCGCAGTCGGGGTTGACCCACAGCCGGTCGGCGGGCAGGCGGGCAACGGCGTGGCGCAGATGCTCGACGATCTCGTCGACGGCCGGCACGCGGGGCGAATGGATGTCCCACACCCCCGGCCCGACCTCGCGGGGGTAGCCGAGACGCACAAGATCGCCGATGACCTCCATCCGCGAGCGCGCAGCCTCCAGGCTGATCACGTCGGCGTCCAGCTGTTCGATGGCCTCGGTGATGTCGCCGAATTCGGCATAACACATGTGGGTGTGGATCTGGGTGGCGTCGGCCACTTGGGCGGTGGTGAGCTGGAAGGCTCCGACCGCCCAGTCCAGGTACCCGGCCTGTTCGGCTTGGCGGAGGGGGAGAGTCTCGCGCAGCGCTGGCTCGTCGACCTGAATAATGCCGATTCCGGCCGCTTCCAACTCCAGCACCTCATCGCGTAACGCGAGCGCCATTTGTCGAGCGGTCTCGGCCAGCGGCTGATCGTCGCGAACGAAAGACCAGGCCAGCATCGTGACGGGTCCGGTGAGCATGCCCTTGACCGGCCGCGAGGTCCGACCCTGGGCGTAGCGAGACCAGCTGACCGTCATTGGCCCCGGTCGCTGGACGTCGCCGACGATGATCGGCGGCCGGACACAGCGCGTGCCGTAGGACTGCACCCAGCCGTGTTCGGTGCTCAGTACCCCACTCAGCTGGGTGGCGAAGTACTGCACCATGTCGTTGCGCTCGGCCTCGCCGTGCACGATGACGTCCAGATCGAGGTCGACCTGGGCCTGGACCACGCCGTCGATCTCGGCGCGCATCGCCGCGACGTAAGTCGCCTCGTCTATCCGGCCCTTGGCGTAATCGGCCCTGTCGCGACGGATCTCCCGGGTCTGCGGGAACGATCCGATCGTCGTCGTCGGCAGCGAAGGCAGCCCGAGGCGATCCTGCTGGGCCCGCCGCCGATCGGCGTATGCGCTGCATCGCCGAAGGTCCGCCGCCGTGACGCGCGCGGCCCTGTCCCGAACAGCCGCGTTGTGCGTGATGGGCGATCGGGAACGGGCGGCTAGCGCCTGGCTGGCGGCCTCGATCTTCGGTTCGACCGTCGCACCGCGTCCGTTGAGGGCGTCGGCGATGAGCACGACCTCGGCGATCTTCTGATCGGCGAAGGCGAGCCACGACTTGACGTCCTCGTCGAGGTCCGGCTCCCGGGCAACATCGATGGGGACGTGCAGGAGGGAGCACGAGGTCGAGACCGTGAGCTCGGCGCCGGTCTGGCGAAGCCTCTTTACTGTGGCGATCGAAGCCGCCAGATCGGCCCGCCATACGTTACGCCCCTCGACTACCCCGGCAAGCAAACGCTTTCCCGCCAGGTCGACCTGCCCGAGGCGATCGAGATGGGACGCCGTGGTTGCGGCCAGGTCGAGCGAGAAACCGTCGACCGGGAGGCCGAGGACGCGGTCGGTGTGCTCCCCAAGATCGCCGAAATAGTTGGCCAAGAGGATCCGTGGCCGTTCGGGTGCCTCGGCGAACACCCGATAGGCCCACTCGACCGCTTCCATGGTCCGGGCGTGGACGTCGGTGGCCAAGATGGGCTCATCGAGTTGGACCCATTCGATCCCCCGGTCCGCCAGGAGAGTGAGCAGTTCGGTGTAGCGGGGGAGCAGTCCGCCCAGGAGATCGAGCGGATGAAAACCCGCCGACTCCGGGGCGGTGGTCTTGGCCAGCATCAAGAAGGTGACCGGGCCGAGGATGACCGGGCGGGGAGCGAGCCCCAGCGCGAGGGCCTCGTCGATCTGCTCGATCAGCCTGTCGGGGTGCAAGCCCCAACGCGCGGATTCGTTCAGCTCGGGCACGAGGTAGTGGTAGTTGGTGTCGAACCACTTCGTCATCTCGAGCGGGGCAACCGCGGAGGTGCCACGCGCCATCGCGAAATAGCCGTCCAAGTCATCCCCGGAATCGGTGATGGTGCTAAAGCGAACGGGGACGGCGCCGAACATCCACGCGGTATCGAGTACGTGGTCGTAGAGGGAGAAGTCGCCGACGGGCACCTCATCCAGGACGCTCATGGCCCGCAGGCGTTCGCGACGCACGTCACTGACCGCGTCCAGCAGCTCCGGGCGCGACAGGCCGCCCGACCAGAAGGCTTCTATAGCCCGCTTCAGCTCGCGGTTTCGCCCCTGCCTGGGGTAACCCAAGACGGTCGTTCCTGCGGTCTCACACGAATCTGTGCTGTGCACCGAGATCTCCTTAGCGAACTCTGGGTGAGCGGTCGACCACGACGATTCCGACGTCGCTGCGAGCAAAGCACGCCACAGCACGGTCGGAAGCGAAGCGCCCGAGCGGTCACCACCGACTGCGGCAGCGGTTGCCCCCGCAGGCGTCGGCAGGTCTTCGAACTCGCGGGCACGGTCGTTCCCTCATACCGCTGCGGGGCAGCCCCGGACTCTCACCGGGTTCGGTGTTTGCTCTCCAGCCGACGTTCGACAACTGGGGAACCAGACGCACCCTCGACTGTAGTGCCACCACGAAGACGTGACGCCTTCTGGCCAAGGGTTGGGATGGGATGGGTTCTGGGGTTAGTCGAGCTGGCGGGGTTTGCCCGACGCGAAGGTCAGGGTGAGGAAGACAACGGTGCCAACGATGACCGCGTCGAGGCTTGCCCGGGCGAACCAGGAGGGGCTGGACTGGTTGGCGACGACGAGGCGAATGATCCCGGCCACCACGATGACGGCGGTCAATAATGTCATAGTCAATCGGCGGCGTTTCTCCACGCGTCAATAATAGCCGTGCCGCAGACCTCTTCGAACGCCCAAGGCCCAACAGCAGTATCCACCAATCTTGGTTGTGTAAACTCCTTGCCATGAGTGCAGCGGCGCAGCGATCGGGGCCTTCGAAGCCAGAGCCGTCTCCATCCGCACCCACGCGCCGCGAGGCGGTCTACAACCTGCTGCTCTCGTGCGACGAACCCCTCAGCATCGCCGAGATCGCGCGGCGGGGTCAGTTGCATCCCAGCACCGTCCGGTTCCACCTGAGCGCGCTGACGGGTGCGGGTCGGGTGCACCAGGTGGACAGCCATCTGCGAACCGCCGGCCGGCCCCCACTGCTGTTTCGGGCCGTGCGCGGCATGGATCCCGCCGGGCCGAGACGCTACCGACTGCTGGCCGAGATCGCGATTGCCGCCCTCCGGGAGTTGCCGGATCCGACGGCGGCGGCGATCCGCGCAGGCCGGGCCTGGGGCGGTCAACAGATCGCTCCGGAGAGTCCCTTGGCGACCGCCGAAGACGACCCGACGTGGCCCCTGCGCCAACTCATGGGCGATCTCGGCTTCGCACCGGAGCGGGCAGCCGAACGGCCGGAGGAGCTGCCCGCCGAGATCCACCTGCGGCATTGTCCCTTTTTGGAGTTGGTAGAGGCCGCCGACGAAGTCGTGTGTCCGCTGCACCTGGGCCTCATGCAAGGCGCTCTAGAGGCGTGGAAATCTCCGGTGGCGGCGACGAGCCTGCAGCCGCTCGCCGAGCCGGACCGATGCGTGGCCCACCTCTCCTCGGCCACAGCCTCGTGAATCCAAGACACCAGCAATAAACGCCACGAAAGGGAAACACCATGGACGTCACGTCCTTCGCCCACCTCATCGAGGACCACCTCGCCGCCGCCCACGAGGCCAAGAGCGGGCGGTCCTCGCACACCCTCTTCGGTGGACACGAGCATTCCCTCCGGCAAACCGTCATCGCGCTGATCGCGGGGGAACGGTTGGCCGAACACGCCAATCCCGGGCAGGCCACGCTGCAGGTGCTGCACGGCGCCGTACAACTGACCGCGCCCGCTCAGGAGGCGGAGCTGAAGACCGGCGATTACGTCGCGATCCCCGACGCCCGGCACGCCGTGGCGGCCGTCGAGGATTCCGTCGTCCTGCTCACGGTGGTCAGTCCCCGCACCTAACGTTCTTAGTGCGATTCGACCTTCAGCTCGCCGGTCAGCTTGCCGTGCCAGGCCTGGCTGGCGTCGTTGAGGCCGATGACCTCGACGCGCTTCTTGCGCTGGGTGTATTTGAGTTGGATGGCGTCCAGGGCGGCGACGGTGGAGGAGTCGAAGATCTGGGCCTGGGTGAGGTCGATGACGACGTGCTCGGGATCCCCGGCGTAATCGAACTGGTAGACCAGATCGTTGCTGGAGGCGAAGAACAACGCGCCCTTGACCTCGTAGGTCTTCGTGCCGGTGCCGGCGTCGTCGAGGCCGACGACGCTGGTGAAGTGGGCGATCCGACGGGCGAACAGCAGGGTCGCGACGATGACGCCGGTCACGACGCCGTAGGCCAGATTGTGAGTGGCGACGGTGACCACCACGGTCGTCACCATGATGAAGGTGGCGCTCAGCGGCATCCGGCGCAGCGTCGTCGGGTGGATGCTATGCCAATCCAGGGTGCCCACCGAGACCATGATCATCACCGCCACGAGGGCCGCCATCGGCATGATGGCGACGATGTCGCCCAGGCCAACCACAAGGACGAGCAGGAACACTCCGGCGAGGAACGTCGAGATCCGGGTGCGGGCGCCGGAGGCCTTCACGTTGATCATCGTCTGGCCGATCATGGCGCAACCGCCCATGCCGCCGAAGAAGCCGGTGACGATGTTGGCCACGCCCTGACCCCAGGCCTCGCGGGTCTTGGAGCTGTGGGTGTCGGTGATGTCGTCGACGAGCTTGGCCGTCATCAGCGATTCGAGGATACCCACGAGGGCCATCGCGAACGCGTACGGCGCGATGATCTGCAACGTCTCGAAGGTGAGGGGCACGTTCGGGAAGAACAGCGACGGCAGCGTTTCGGGCAGCGCGCCCTCGTCGCCGACCGTGGGAATCTTGATGTCGAACGCCACGGCGACCACGGTGAGTACCACGATCGCGACCAGCGGGGCCGGCACGGCGGTGGTCAGTTTAGGCAACAGGACCATGATGACGATGCCGGCCGCCACCATCGGGTAGACCAGCCACGGCACCCCGGTGAGGTGGGTGAGCTGGGAGGTGAAGATGAGGATCGCCAGCGCGTTGACAAAGCCCACCATCACGCTGCGCGGGATGAAGCGCATCAGCTTGGCGACGCCGAGCACCCCGAGGAGCACCTGGAACACTCCGGCCACAATGACCGCGGCGATGAAATAGTCGAGTCCGAACTCGGCCATCAGCGGGGCGATCACCAGGGCCACCGCCCCGGTGGCCGCCGAAATCATCGCCGGGCGTCCGCCCACGAAGGAGATGGTCACCGCCATCGTGAAGGCGGCGAACAGCCCGATCCGGGGGTCGACGCCGGCGATGATCGAGAACGCGATGGCCTCGGGAATGAGAGCCAGCGCCACCACCAATCCGGCGAGCACCTCGGTGCGGAGCCGACGCGGCGAGCGCAGGGCGGCGGCGACGGTCCAACTCTCGTTGGACTCGACGTCGGTGTTGGAATGGGCGAGAGCTTCGGAGGGCATAGCTGATCCGATCAGGCGTCGGCTGGGAAAGATTAGAGTGCGTCAGGCCCCCGGCAGGGATCAACGAAAGGGACGCAACTCCGTATTCTACAGCCCGACTGGGCCCTTAGATGACTCCCAGGGACATCATGGCGTCGGCCACCTGGGTGAATCCGGCGATATTGGCTCCCGCGACGTAGTTTCCGGGCGAGCCGTATTCGTCGGCGGTGCTGAGGCAGCGCTCGTGGATTCCGCGCATGATTTCTTCGAGCCGTTTCTCGGTGTACTCGAAGGTCCAAAAGTCGCGGGAGGCGTTCTGCTGCATCTCCAGTGCGCTCGTGGCGACCCCGCCCGCGTTGGCCGCCTTGCCGGGGGCGAAGGTGATTCCGGCCTGGGTCAGAGTCTCGCTCGCCTCGGGCGTACAGGGCATGTTGGCGCCCTCGGCGACGATCGCGCAACCGTTGGCGATCAGCGATTTGGCGTCGCCCGCGTGTAGCTCGTTTTGGGTGGCACAGGGCAGGGCGATGTCACAGGGGACGGCCCAGATGGTGCTGCCGTTGGCACTATGGCGGGCCCGAGGGTACGCATCGACGTAATCGCTGATCCGTCCGCGGCGGACCTCTTTGATCTGCTTGACCAGCTCGACGTCGATGCCGGCCTCGTCGACGAGATATCCGCCGGAATCCGAACAGGCGATGACGCTGCCGCCGAGCTGTTGGACCTTCTCCATCGCGTACACGGCCACGTTGCCGGTGCCGGAGACGATCACCTTCTTGCCGTCGAAATCCTCTCCCCTGGCCTTGAGGATCTCCTGGGTGAACATCACGGTGCCGTAACCGGTCGCCTCGGTGCGCACCCAGGAGCCGCCCCAGCCCAGGCCCTTGCCGGTGAGAACCCCGGACTCGTAGCGGTTGGTGATCCGCTTGTACTGGCCGAACAGGAAGCCGATCTCGCGCCCGCCGACGCCGATGTCGCCGGCCGGGACGTCGGTGTATTCGCCGATGTGGCGGTACAGCTCGGTCATGAAGGACTGGCAGAATCGCATCACCTCACCCTCGGAACGACCCTTGGGGTCGAAGTCCGAGCCGCCCTTACCGCCGCCGATCGGCAGCCCAGTCAGGGCGTTTTTGAAGATCTGCTCGAAGCCCAAGAACTTGACGATGCCGAGGTAGACCGAGGGGTGGAAGCGCAGGCCACCCTTGTAGGGGCCGATGGCGGAGCTGAACTCGACGCGGAAGCCGCGGTTGATTTGGACCTCGTTCTTGTCGGTGACCCACGGCACCCGGAAGATGATCTGGCGCTCGGGCTCGCACAGCCGTCGAATGATCTCGGCATCGACGTAGGCGGGGCGCTTGGCCACCACCGGGCCCAACGACCCGAGGACGTCGTAGACGGCCTGATGGAACTCGGATTCACCGGGGTTGCGTTGCAGCACCTCGTCGTAGACGCGAGTGAGCTTCTCGTCCAGGGCCATCGTGCTCCTTCTGATTGGTGCGATCCACCCTATCGATTGTCCGCCCGGGCCCGGGGGGCGTCCACCTGGCGGCCCGTGCGGTCCAGCCGAGCGGCTCGGGTGACGCCGAGCCACCAGGGCACTACCCTGCCGAGTATGAACCTCTCAATCCGTAGCGGCCTGCACACGATCCGCGATGCGGGGCGCACTCAGCTGTGGCCAATTCCGACAGCCGCCGTCGTGCTGGCGTTCATTTTGGGGATCGCGTTGCCGAGTCTGGACAAGGCGGTGGCCGAGCGCATGCCGGGTTGGCTGACTTCGCTGATATTCGGCGGCGACGCCGGCGCGGCCAGGACCGTGCTGAACGCGATTTCGAGTTCGCTCATCACGGTCACCTCGCTGACCTTCTCCCTCACCGTGGTGACCCTGCAGTTGGCCAGCAGCCAGTTCTCCCCGCGCCTGCTGCGCACGTTCACCCAGGACCAGTTCGTCCAACGCATCCTGGCCCTGTTCCTGGCCACGTTCACGTTCTCGCTGACGGTGTTGCGGATCGTGCGCTCCCCCGAGCAGAGCACCGATCCGTTTGTGCCGCGGATATCGGTCTCCTTCGCGTTCGTGTTGGCGCTGGCCAGCGTCGTCGGTCTCGTGCTGTTCCTGGCCCACCTGGCCCGCATCATCCGGGTGGAGACGATGCTGGACCACGTCCACGACGACACCAGTGCGACCTTGAGCTCGAACCTGAACCGCCTCGACAGCGACGAGACCGCGGACGCGAACGCCGGACACCTCTCGGTGCCCACCACCGCCGACCGCCTCTGGGTCGCCAAATCGGGCTTTCTCAACACGCTGGACCATTCGGATCTGGTCAAGGCCGCGAAGAAGGCCGACGTGATGATCTGGATCGACAACCAGTTCGGCGATTTCATCATCGAGGGCACCCCCGTGGGTTCGGTGTGGCGCACCGACGGCTCCCGGATCGACGACGAAACCCGGGAGAACGTCCGCGCGGGCGTCCGGGGTTCGGTGTACGTGGGGCGGGAGCGCACCGCCGCCCAGGACGTCTCCTACGGTTTGCGCCAACTCACCGACGTGGCCCTGAAGGCCCTCTCGCCCGGCATCAACGATCCGACCACGGCCGTCCACGCGATGGGGCACATTGCCGCCGTCCTCACCGAGCTCCAGCAGTATCAGCTCGGTCCGCTCGTGCTCCGCGACAACGCCGATTTCGCCCGCGTCGTGCTGAACCGGCCCACCTTCGCGATGTACCTGGATTGGGCCATCAACCAGATTCGCCACTACGGCAAGTCCGATCCCGCGGTCGTGGCTCGGCTGTACAACCTGCTGTTGGAGCTGGCGTGGAACGCGCGCGACGGCGACCGCGCCGCCATCGGCGACCAATTGGGCCGCCTCGACGACACGATCGAGGCCACCGAGGTCTTCGACCGGCACGAACGCGAGGGTTTCGCCGACCTCTCGCGCCAGACCATGGCGGTGCTGGCCCACCGCGGCGCCTAGCCTTGTCTCATGCCGGCCCCGCTGAGTCACGACCCCGAACTTATCGACCCCGAACTTATCGATCCCGTCTTGGTGGAGGTCAGGCGCGGGGGGATCGTCGAATCGCGCCACCGCGCCCGAATCGTGGTGACCGCCCCCGGCGGGTCGGTGGAGGGTGCCATCGCCGATGTGAGTTCGCCGATGTACCCCCGCTCGTCGGCCAAGCCGATGCAGGCGGTCGCGATGCTGCGCTCGGGATTGTCGCTGCCGCCGAACCTGTTGGCTCTGGCGGCGGCCTCCCATTCGGGGGAGGAGTTCCACCGCGAGGGTGCCCGCGCCATCCTGGCTGGCGTCGGCCTGGGGGTCGAGGCGTTGCGCAACATCGCCGACTATCCGCTCGACGAGGCCGCGAAGGTGGAGTGGATCGCCGCGGGGCGCGGCAAGGAGCCGGTGGCGATGAACTGCTCGGGTAAGCACGCGGCGATGTTGGCCACCTGCGTAGCGGCGGGCTGGGAGCTGGAAACCTATCTCGATCCGGCGCACCCGCTGCAGCAGGAGATCGGGCGGACCCAGGCCGAGTTCAGCGGAGCCCACCTGGCCCCGCCCACCGGCGACGGTTGCGGGGCGCCCCTGTTCGCCATGCCGCTGGCCGGCCTGGCCGCCGCCTTCGGCCGCATCGCCGCCGCGACGCAAGGACCGGACAAGCAACTCGCGGACGCCTACCGGGCCCACCCCGAGTGGGCCTCGGGCACCCGCCGCGACGAGGCCGCCCTGCATCGCGCGATCCCCGGGTTGGTGGGCAAGGCGGGCGCGGACGCGGTCTACGCGGTCGGCCTGCCCGACGGGCGGGGGGTCGCGATCAAGATCAGCGACGGATCCGCGCGAGCGCGTGCGGTGCTGATGGCGACCGTGCTACAGGTCCTCGGCTACGACCACGAGACCCTCACCCGCCAGGCGAGCGAGCCGGTCCTGGGCCACGGTGAGCCCGTGGGCGAGATCGTTGCCCGGCGCGAGGTGTTGGAGAGTCTCCTAGCGGCCTAGGCCAGGCTGCAGATCGAAGTCAGACCGCATCCCGGGTTCGGCCCCCCATTGCCGGCCCGGACCTCGCCCATCTCGTTGGTGGCCTCCTTAGGGCACCTGAGTTTGGTCGATAACCCATCAACCGTCGCCGGGTCCGCCGACCGGTTGCGCTCGGCGGCCGCAGCTCGGCCAGTCCGTTGTCGAACTATCGACCATCGCCCGTGTCCTCATCGACGTACATGCCCGGGGTGTCAAGGATGATGTTGCTGCCGCCCGCGGCGTCGGTGAGTTCAGCCGGGGCCAGCGCGTGGGCCAGGTGGTACAGCCCGATGGTGACCACGGTGCCCAGCGCGATGCCGGAGAACGTGAAGGAGCCGACCGTGAGGCCGACATCGCCGATGCCGATGATGATGCCCGCCGCGACGGGAACCAGGTTCACCGGATTACCGAAATCGACCCCGTTCTCCTTCCAGATCTTGGCGCCCAGCAGGCCGATCATGCCGTAGAGCACGACGGTGATCCCGCCCAAGACACCGCCGGGGGTCGCAGAGACGATGGCGCCGAACTTGGGCGAGAAGCCGAAACCGATGGCGACGAGCGCGGCGACGACGTAGGCGGCGGTGGAATAGACGCGGGTGGCGGCCATGACGCCGATATTCTCGGCGTAGGTGGTGGTGGGCCCGGCGCCGACGAAGGTGGCGATCATCGAGCCCAGGCCGTCGCCGGCAATTGCGCGGCCCATGACGGGGTCGAGGTCGGCCCCGGTCATCTCGGCGACGGCCTTCACGTGCCCGGTGTTCTCGGCGATGAGCGCGATCACAACGGGCAGGGCCAGCAGGACGAAGCCGAACGAGAAGGTGGGCAGGTGCACCCCGACGACATCGCCGCCCGAGACCGGCGGGAGCCCGATCCAGTCCGCCTGAGAGACCAGGCTCCAATCCACCCGCAGGTGGGTGGTGAGCCCTCCGGGATTCTCCGCGCTCACGGCCGCGGGCTGAAACGAGGTGATGGGGCCGCTGATCAGATCCAGGATCCACGACAGCAGATAGCCGAAGATGAGGGACAGGAAGATCGCGATCCGCCCGGTGAACCCGCGGACGCCGACTCCTGCCACCACGACGACGAGCATGACCACGAGCGCCACCCACTGATCTTGGGGCCAGTAGGTTTTGGCCACGACGGGCGCGAGGTTGAAGCCGATGAGCATGACGACGGCCCCGGTGACCACCGGCGGCAGGGCCCGGTGAATGACCCGCGAGCCGGCGAAGTGGATGACCACGCCCACCATAAACAGCGCCAGCCCGGTGACGAACAGGGCGCCGGTGAGGTCCGACGGCGTGCCGCCCTGGGCGTAGATGGCGGCGGCCACCCCGACGAAGGAGGCCGAGGAGCCGAGGTAGCTCGGCACCTTGCCCTTGACGACGAGCAGGAACACCAAAGTGGCGACGCCGGACATCAGCACCGCCAGCTGAGGGCTGAGCCCCATGAGCAGCGGAAACACGAAGGTGGCGCCGAACATCGCCACCACGTGTTGGGCACCGAGCCCGATCGTCTTGCCCCAGCTCAATCGCTCGTCGGGGGCCACCACGGCTCCGGGCTGTAGATCGCCGTCGCCGTGCAGTTTCCAGAGCGCCATGGCTCGTCCCTTCGAAGATTCGGTGTGAATCTTAGGCGATCTCGAAGCGACCCGGTTACTCCGGCGTGGCGAGGTAGCCGACGTTCACCCAATCGATCGATTGCACGCCGAAGGCGCCGTAGTTGGCGAGGCTCTTGCGGACCAACACCGATTCGGGGCGTTGGTACAGCGGCATGTTGACGGTGTCGCGCCACAACTGCGCCGCCACCGCGTCGGCGAGGGCCAACCGTTGCTCCGGGTCGGCATTGTCCTGTAGCGCGGTGATGGCCGCGGCCACCTCGGGGGGCGGTGTGCCGTAGAAGTTGGTGGGTTGCTTCGCGCCGTAGCGGGACGTGAGCGCCAGCGGGTAGGCCGTCGGCCCCTGATCGAAGACGACGAGATCGTAGACCTCCGAGGTGAGCGCGTTGGACATGTCGTCGACCTCGACGATGCGCACGCGCACGCCGGCCTCCTCGAGTTGGGCCTTGATCGCCTCGGCCTCGATGCGGGGCACGTCTTGGGCCTGAGCCGGTTCGCCCGGTGTGGTGGCGGTTGCGCTCGGGGAGGCAGCCGATGCGGAGGGACTGGGTGAGGCTTGGTCGTCCTGCGCCGGGGCCACGGGCCCCCTGGGCACCGCGATCTGCAGCTGCAGAACCGAATTACCCAGGGTGGTCCGAGCGGCTTCCCGATCCGGTTTCACGTCGGTGGCGTCGGCCTCGTCGACGTAACCCTCCTGGTTGAGGGCGAACAGATGGTTGTTCACCACGAGCGCGGGCCAGTTCAGCCCCTGCGTGGCCGCGGTGGCGATGGCCTCGCGGTCGAGGGCGAACGCGACGGCCTGGCGCACCGCGGGGTCCTTCAGGGCGCCCGAGGAGTTCATCGCCAGAACCCGAACCTGTGGCCCGGCCCCGGTACGTACGTCGGCGTCGCTCTCGGCCGGCAGCTGCTCGAGGCTGGCGGGGGAGTTCACCACGGAGAACGCGTCGAGGCGGCGCTGCACGAACCGATCCACCCGCTCGCCGGGGGGCTGGGCGCGGAAGGTGATCCGATCGAGCAGCGGTTCATCGCCCCACCACTTGGGGTTGGGCTTCACCGCGAAGGCCCGGTTGGGCTCGTCAAAACCACCGGGAACGAAGGCCCCGGACGTCCACGCCGGCTTGACGGCGCCCCACCCGGCGTTGAAGGTGGCCGCGTCCTTGACCGCATCGGCGCGCAGGGTGCCGACGGTGGCGAACGGCAGCGTCCAGTCGGCGACGCTGCCCGAGAACGTGACGATCGCCTCCGCGGGGTCGGCCCCCTGTTCAACGCTGGCGATGGTATCGAACCCGGCGCTGGAGGCGCACGAGACCTTCTTGATCTGGCCGGTGCACGCCCGGTAGGTGGCCGCGATGTCGTCGACGGTGATCGGCTTGCCGTCACCCCAGACCGCGTCGGGGTTGAGCTTGAGGGAGACGGTGGTGGGCGATTCGTTCGTCACATCGGCCGAGAGGAGAAAGTCAGGGTTGGCGTTGGCGCTGCCGTCGGCGGCGACGTCGAAGAAGGTGGGGAACATGGTCCGATCGAGCTGGCCGCGGTCCGTGCCGATGCTGGCTCGGGCGAGCGGGTTCCAGTTGGTGGGCAGGCTGTCCACGCCGACGCGCAGCTCCCCGCCGGGTTGCAGCGCCTCGCGTGGCTGCTCGTTGAGGTTCTGGGTGGCGATGTCGGGCACCGAGGCGGTCTGGACCACGGTCGGCTCGGGCGCGGGCGCTTCGCTCGTGCAGGCGCCGAGGAATCCCAGCGCCGCCGCGAGCGGCAGCGCCATGAGCGAGCGTGGATTCACTGTCATCCTCCTGAAAAGCTATCCGGTTACGCGTCCAGCCTGCCCTAGATCCAGGTTTTAAACCACATGCGGGCCAACCACTGGGGATAGGGCAATAGCTCATCGGTCAGCACCGGATAGAGGTAGGCAAAGTTGGCCATCACCAGCAACACGAAGATGCCGGCGAGCGCGGTGGGCAGGCGTCGATGCGGGCCTGGCGGACCGAGCAGCTTGCCGATACACAGCGCCACGGCGGTCACGGAGAACGGCACGATCAGGATCGCGTAGAAGAAGAACTGCGGACGGTCGGTGAACTGGAACCAGGGCAGCCAGGTGCAGGCCAGGCCGACGATGGGCACGCCGAAGCGCCAGTCGCGGGTGCCGATCCACACAAACGCCGCCAGCACGAGGCAGAGCACCGCCACCCACCACAGCACCGGGGTGCCGATCCCGCTGATCACCCGCAGGCAGTTGTCGGGGCCGGCGCAGCCGTCGGTCCCGGGCGCAATGTCGTTCACCGCGTCGATGCCGATCGGCCTGGCCAGCACCAGCCATCCGATGGGGTTGGCGCTGTAGGCGTGGGTGGCGTGAGTGATGAACTCTCCGCGATGGAAACCGTAGATGTCCTGGTGGTATTTCCACAGCGAGGCCAGCGCGTCGCCGAGCAGTTTGGTGCTGGGAGCATCGGGATTGTTGGCCCCCCAATCCCGATCCCAGCCGCCCGAGGTGGCCAACCAGCTCGCCCACGTCGACACGTACACCGCGCCCGAAACCACCGCCATGGACACGGCCGCGGGGACGCCGTCGACGAACAGGGATAGGGCGCTGCTGCGGCCCGCTCCCGCCACCCGCCGGGCGCCCAGATCCCACAGCACGCTCAACAACCCGAACCCCGCCATCGCGTAGACGGTGCTCCACTTCGTGCCGCAGCCCAGCCCGAACGCTGCCCACGCCGCCAACCGCCACGGCCGCCACAACAGCATCGGCCCGTATCGGCCCGGGAGTTCGGTGCGGTTGTGTCGCTCGAGGTGGCGGGCGAGCCGGGCGCGGAACCAGTCCCGATCCACGAGCAACAGGCTGACGGCCAAGACCACGAAGACGGCCTGAAAGATGTCCAGCAGCGCGATGCGGCTCATCACGAACGACAGGCCGTCGAAGGTCAACAAGACCCCGGCGATGCCACCGATGAGGGTGGAGCGGGCCAACCGTCGCACCATCCGGATGGTGACGAGCACGAAGAGCGCCCCGAACACGCAGGCGCTGAACCGCCAGCCGAAGCTGTTCATGCCGAACAGTTTCTCCCCGCCCGCGATGAGCCACTTGCCCAGTTGAGGATGCACGATGAAGGCGGCGTCGGGCTTGAACACGTCGACGTTGCCGGCGGTGATCTGCGCGTTGGCGTCGTCGGGCCAGGCCCGCTCGTAGCCGAACTTGGCCAGCGTGTAGGCGTCCTTGGCGTAGTAGGTCTCGTCGAATACCAGCGTGTTGGGGTAGCCCAGGTTCCAGACCCGCAGACCGAACGCGATGATCGCGATGACGATGGCGCTGACCCAACCCGCCACCCGGTCGGGTGGCATGGGGTCGCGTAGGCGCTTCACGGCGGTGTCGCTCCTGATACGACTAACCGGCGGCCCCACCGGGGGAGCGGCTGGGGCGGGCGCTGTCACGGTGACCATAGTAGGGACCCCGGGCCGCGAGACGGGAAAAACACCGGGCCATGAAAAGATCGCCGTCATGGAACCCGAGCAGCAAGACGGCGTGGGACGGCTCGTGCTGGCCGGCACCCCGATCGGGGATTCCCGCGACGCCTCGCCCCGGCTGATGCAGGCCATCGTCGACGCCGACATCATCGCGGCCGAGGACACCCGACGGTTCCGCATGCTGCTCCACCGGCTCGGCGTGGAGACGAACGCCAAGGTGGTGTCCTACTTCGAGGGCAACGAGGCCTCACGCACTGCCAGCCTGGCCGATTCGCTGGTCGGCGGCGCAACCGTCGTGCTGGTGACCGACGCCGGGATGCCCTCGGTCTCGGATCCCGGCTACCGGCTCGTCGTCGAGGCCATCAAGCGAGAAGTCCCGGTGACCGCGGTGCCCGGTCCCTCGGCGGTGCTGGCCGCACTGGCGGTTTCCGGGTTGGCCGTCGACCGGTTCTGCTTCGAGGGGTTCGCGCCGCGCAAGAAGGGGGAGCGCACCCGGGCGCTGGCCGCGCTGGCCGGCGAGGGGCGCACCATGGTCTTCTTCGAAGCCCCGCACCGGCTCGGCGATTTCCTCGTCGACGCGAGCGCGGTCCTCGGGGCCGAGCGGATTGCCGCCGTGTGCCGAGAACTCACCAAGACCTACGAGGAGGTGCAGCGCGGCACGCTGGCCGAGCTGGCCGAGTGGGCCAAGCCCGGCGTGCGCGGCGAGATCACCGTCGTCATCTCCGGCGCCGAGGTCACCCCCGATTCCGGTGCGGCACTGGAGGAGGTGAGGGCCCTCATCGCCGATGGCGCCCGCCTCAGCGAGGCCGTCGCCCAAGTGGCCCAAGAGCGCGGGGTGCCGCGCAACGGGCTCTACCAGGCGGCCCTGGACGCCAAAAGGGCGCCGAAGCTCCCGTAAGACACGCGGGCCCACTCCAGCGCGCTCGATATGGTGGTTCCCGCGTGATGTAAGGATCAAGCGCGAAGCGCCGGGTTGAGCGGGGCGAGCCACGGACTGAGCGCGCTGCAGCGGATTGAGCGGCCTGGTTCTCGCTAGGCTGACCGGGTGAAGGAACTTCCCCCGCCGCCCACGGCGCTGCCCCGGCCGGTCGCCGATTCGCACTGCCACATCGATACCGCGCGGGAGTACTCCGCGCTCGGGGTGGACGACGCCATAACCCAAGCGGCCGACGTGGGCGTCGACCGGATCGTGCAGGTGGGTTGCGATCTGGCGGGCTCTCGGTGGGCGCTCGAGCTGGCGCGGAACACGCCGAGCGTGGTCGCGACGCTGGCGGTCCACCCCAACGACGCCGCCCGGTTGGGGCCGGAACTCGACGCCACCCTCGACGAGCTGGGCCTCCTCGTCGCCGCCGCGGCAGAAGACGACGCCCTGCGCGGGGTAGGGGAGACCGGGCTGGACTACTTCCGCACCCGGGAAGCCGGGGGACACGAGGCCCAGAAGCGGTCCTTCGCCCGCCACATCGGGTGGGCCAACGAGCACGACCTGACCCTGGTGATCCACGATCGCGACGCCCACGCCGACATCCTCGACGTGCTCGACGCCGAGGGCGTGCCCGAGCGGGTGGTCATGCACTGCTTCTCCGGGGGGGCCGAGTTCGCCCAAGCGTGCCTGGATCGCGGGGCCTATCTATCGTTTCCCGGCACGGTCACCTTCAAGGCCAACCACGAACTGCGCGAGGCGTTGGCGCTCGTCCCGCGGGATCGCCTGCTCACCGAGACCGACGCCCCGTTCCTCACCCCGATGCCGTTCCGCGGCCACGCGAACGCCTCCTACCTGATCCCGCACACGGTACGGTTCATGGCCCGCGAGCTCGGCGTCGACCTCGAAACCCTGTGCGATGCGCTCTCCCAAAACACCTCCGACGCGTTCGGCGGAGACTGGGCGCGGGCCTGATGGAGTCCGGCTGATGGAGTTTTCTCAAGCCGTCTCGCGTCGCCGGATGATCCGTCGCTTCGAGCACGATTGCGACGTCCGTCCGGTACAGCTGGAGAAGATCATCGAGTGCGGGCTCGCGGCCCCCTCGGCGGGCCACACCCAAGGCGTCGAACTGCTCCTCCTCCAGGGCACTGACGTTGACGTCTTCTGGCGCCTGACCAGCGATCCCGCTACCTCCCCGAGTGAATGGCTGCGCGGCCTGAGGTCGGCCCCGGTGCTCATCCTGGTCTGGACCAGCGAGGCCACCTACCGACGCCGCTACGCGGAGGCCGACAAGCGAGGTAACGGCGAGGCGTTCTCCGCCCCCTACTGGTGGGTGGACGCCGGCATGTGCGTGGAGCAGATGCTGCTGGCCGCCGTGGATGAGGGCCTGGCGGGCTGCTTCTTCGGCGTTCCTCCCGAGCGCCAGCACGCGCTGGCCGACGGCTTCGGGGTGCCGTCGACGCAATCCTCGGTCGGCGTCATCGCGCTCGGTCAGCCCAGCGAGGCGGGCTCGGGCGCCGGCGGATCGGCGCGGCGGCCCAAGCGCGGCTGGGCACGGGTCCATCGTGGCGCCTGGTCGGCAGAAGCCGAGCGCGAACCGCTCGGGAGTGGAAAACTGAACGACAAGGGCCGACCGCAGTAGAGTCCGCACCACGAGACGTCGAACACACAGATCGAGAGGAAGTTGCCGATGAGCCGAGTCGCCCTGCCCGTGTTACTGGTCCGCAAGGCTGTGCAGCGCTTCGGCCTGCACCCCGATGGCCCCTCGATGCAGGGGTGCGATCTGCCCGGGGGCAAGGCGCTCGTCATCGCCACCAACCGCGGGGTGCTCGAGGTCGGCAAGGCGACGGGGGTATTCGCCAGCGAACTCACCGCCGCCTACTACGCCTTCTTGGACGCCGGGATGAACGTCGACGTCGCCAGCCCGAAGGGCGGGGTGATTCCGGTCGATCCGCTCTCGGTCAATCCGGTCGTGCGGACCGAGGCCGACGATCGCTTCCTCTCCGACGAGGAACTCCTGGCCAAGGTGGAGAACTCGATGAACATTGCCGAGGTCGACGTCGAGCAGTACGACATCGTCTACCTCGCCGGCGGCTGGGGGGCGGCCTTCGATCTCGGCTTCTCTGAGGCCCTGGCCGAGAAGATCACCCGGGCCAACGCGGCGGACAAGGTCATCGGCGGGGTCTGTCACGGCCCGTTGGGGCTGATCAACGCCACCGGGACCGACGGCAGGCCGCTGGTCGAGGGTCGCCACGTGACCGCGGTGAGCGATCGTCAGGTCAAGGAGCTGGGCGTCGCCGAGACCCCGCAGCACCCCGAGACCGAACTGCGGAGAAAGGGCGCCGACTTCAGCTCGCGCAGCCGTTTTCGCGACGTGCTCGCCAACCATTGGGTCGTCGACGGGAATCTGGTGACGGGGCAGAACCAGAATGCCGGGCCGATGGTGGCTCGCGAAATGCTGCGGCTGGCGCGGCAGCGTCGCCATGCCAATGGGTGACGCGGCGGTGCCGCCATGCGGTCGACTGACCGCGGACGGGGGTTCGATGGCATCGACTCCAACGGGTCGAGGATTGTTGGACCCGACAACGGTCCGGGCCATCGCGGCCGAGATCGGGTTACGCCCGACAAAACAGCGCGGACAGAACTTTGTCATCGACGCCAACACGGTGCGGCGCATCGTCAACCTCGCCGGTGTTGCACAAAGTGACTCGGTCCTCGAGATCGGCTCCGGCCTGGGCTCACTGACCCTCGGGTTGCTCGAGGTGGCCGAGCGGGTGACCACCGTCGAGATCGATGCGACGCTCGCCGGGCGCCTGCCCGCCACCGTTGCCGAGCGGCTGCCCGGACGGGCCGAGCGGCTGCGCGTCCTGTGCGAGGACGCGCTGCGCGTGCGCGAACTGCCCGATCCGCAACCCACCATGGTGGTGGCCAACCTGCCGTACAACGTCTCGGTGCCGGTCTTGCTGCATCTCCTGGCCACCTTCGCGACTCTCCAGCGCGGCCTCGTGATGGTGCAGTCCGAGGTGGCCGATCGTCTCGTCGCGTTGCCGGGCTCGAAGATCTATGGCGTGCCCTCGGTGAAGATGGCCTGGTACTGCCGCGCCACCCGAGTCGGCAGCGTGACACCCTCGGTGTTCTGGCCGGCCCCCAACGTCGATTCGGGGCTGGTGGCCATGACCCGCACCGCCCCCATCCAAACCACCGCTAGCCGCCAGCTGGTGTTCTCGGTCATCGACGCGGCCTTCGCGCAGCGACGCAAGATGCTGCGGTCCGCGCTGGCCCCGTTGTGCGGCTCGTCCTCGGCGGCCAGCGCGCTGCTGGAGCGCGCCGACGTGGACCCGCAGATGCGCGGTGAGACGTTGGGCGTCGAGGAGTTTGCCCGGATCGCCGAGGAAGTGGCCAAGGCTTCGGCACGAGGGCCGGTTCCCCGCGCGGACCGGTGAACCCGAGGGGTCGGCCAAGGCAAGTTCGGGGTGGCACTAGCCTCAAGGGGTGACATCCGCGCCCCAAACCGAGCAGGCGAACATCCGCGTGCGGGTGCCCGCCAAGATCAACATCGCCCTAGGCGTCGGCGCTGTGCGTGCAGACGGCTACCACCCGCTGACGACGGTCTTCCAAACGGTTTCCCTGTACGACAAGGTGACCGCCGAACTGGCCAAGCCCGGCATCTTCGAGCTGGCGGTGGACGGGATCGGCGAAGGCGTGCCCCGCGACGACACCAACCTGGCGCTACGGGCGGCCAAACTGCTGGCCGATCGCTACGCTCCCAACGAACCGTTGGGGGTCTCGCTCAACCTGCTGAAGGCAATCCCCGTCGCCGGTGGCATGGCCGGAGGCTCCGCCGATGCCGCGGCCTCGCTGTTGGCGTGCTCGGTCCTGTGGGATCTGGACGTGGAACTCGAAGAGCTCCGCGAGCTCGGATCCGAGTTGGGCAGCGATGTGCCCTTCCCGTTGCTCGGCGGCACTGCGCTGGGAGCCGGCCGCGGGGAGCGCCTACTGCCCATCCTTACCCGGGGCCATTACCACTGGGTCCTGGCCTTCGCCCGAGAAGGTCTGAGCACGGCCGCGGTGTTCCGGCGTTTCGACGAGATCGGTGAGGTCGGCTCGCTCGACGTGCCGACCGAGCTGCTCGACGCCTTGGGCGCGGGAGACCCGCAGCGGGTCGCCGATCAGCTGCGCAACGACCTGACGGCGGCGGCGGTCGATCTGCAACCCGGGCTGACCGACACCTTGGCGCTGGGCCGAGAGCATGGAGCGCTGGCCTCGATGGTGTCCGGCTCCGGCCCCACGTGTGCCTTCCTGGCCGCGTCGGAGGCCGACGCCATCGAGCTGAGCACGCGGCTGGCTTCCGAGCCGAGCATCCTGGGGGCCAAACGGGTCAGCGCACCAGCGGGTGGGGCCAAGCTGGTTTCGTGATCGGCTACGTTTCGTAGGCGGCTCGCCTCGGAGCCACCAACATCTCGACGTCGAGAGTCTCGATGCACCTAAACTGGCCGGTGTGGATGATGAAGTGGATCGGTTGATCATGGCCTGGCGTAGCGAGCGCGCCGACCTGGATCTCACGCCGATGCAGGTGATGAGCCGCCTGACCCGGTTGGCGGTGTACCTGGATCGGATCCGACGCGACGCCTTCACCACGCATCGGATCGTGAGCTGGGAGTTCGACGTGCTCGCGGCGCTCCGCCGGGCGGGCCAGCCCTACCGGCGCTCGCCAGGACAGTTGGTGCGCGAGACGCTGGTGACCAGCGGGACGATGACCAACCGCGTCGATCGCCTGGCAGCGCGCGGGCTGGTGGACCGCTCGCCCGATCCGGCCGATCGCCGGGGGGTGCTCGTCGAGCTCACCGAACTGGGCAAGCGCACCGTCGACGGAGCCCTGGAAACCCTGCTCCGGCGAGAACGTGCCCTGTTGGACTCGCTCTCACCCGCCGAGGTGGCAGGACTCTCGACGACGCTGCGCAAGCTCTTGATTTCGCTCGAAGCCTGACCTCGAGCGGCCCTAGCGGACCGGCTGTTGCAGCTCGGTCACCCAGGTCTCCTGTGGGCCTTGGGCGTCGTGGTAGATCTCGCGGCAGGGACCGGCGGGCTCCAGGCCGAGGCTCGCGACGTGCGAGCCGAGGGCCTGCCAGGCGGTCCCGATCCGATCCATCGCGCCGTGGTAGACGGTGGTCACGGCACGCGGAGCCGCCTCGAGACGCCCGGTCTCGGTTCGGGCGATCGGCCGGGCGAAGCCGGCCCCGAACTGCATGCCCTCGCCGTCGCCGACGTACCAGGCGTAGCCCGGCTGGCTCGGTTGTTCCCCGGCCTCGACGATGCGCGAGACGAGATCTTCGAACATCGGGCCGATCTTGGGCCCGATCTCGCTCTGCTCGCTGGCCGTGCCGGTGAGTTGGGCCAGCTCCAGGGCGGGCAGTTCCTTCTCGGTGAATTCCAGATTCATGGCAATGCTCCCAACTTGGGTGGTGGCGTCGAGTAGCTGGAGACGTCGCTCGACGTCGTGGAGCCGGGTCCGATCGTTTTCGATCTGCTCGGCCAGTTCGGTCCGTCGACGCTCCAGCAGGCGCCGCAGCGCCAGCGCGTCGGCGGCGTCGTTCACGATCTCGCCAACCTCGGCCAGCGAGAACCCCAAACCCTTGAGCGCGACCACGGCGTTGGCGCGGCCGAGCAGCTCGAAGCTGTAGGAGCGATAACCGGTGACGGGATCGGTCGTGGACGGGGTGAGCAGACCGAGGGCGTCGTAGTGGCGCAACATCCGCACCGACACCCCGGCGTAGCGGGCGAACTCTCCGATACTCAACATGGTGAACTCAGTTCAGCGGCTGACACTGTGTCAGGGTCAAGGAAGACAAGGGATTAGGGTTAACTTTTTTCTCGGCGGCGCCGCTACCCGTGGTCCCGCTTACCGTCGCCGCGTTCGACGTGCAGCGTGGGATGCGACTCCAGGTTGGCCAGGCCGTTCCAGGCCAGATTCACCAGGTGGGCCGCCACCTCGGGCTTCTTGGGTCGGCGGGCGTCCAGCCACCACTGACCGGTCATCGCGATCATGCCGACCAGCATCTGGGCGTACATCGGGGCGTCCTTGGCGTCGAGGTTGCGCTTCTTGAACTCTCCGGCCAGCAGGTCCTCCACCTGGGAGGTGACATCGGACAAGATGGTGGCGAACGACGTCGAGCTGCCGCCGACGGGGGAATCGCGCGAGAGAATCCGAAAACCCGCCGGATGCGATTCGATGTAGTCCAACAGCGCCAAGGTGGCGTGCTCGATGGTCTCCCGGTTCCGCCCGGCGTTGGCCAGCGCGCCGCGGATGGCGCCCAACAGGATTTGCACCTCGCGGTCCACCACGACGGCGTAGATGCCCTCCTTCCCACCGAAGTGCTCGTAGACGATGGGCTTGCTCACCTGGGCGCGGGCGGCGATCTCCTCCACCGAGCTGCCCTCGAAGCCCTTGTCGGCAAAAAGCTTGCGGGAGACGTCGATGAGCTGTTCGCGCCGCTCGGCCGCAGACATCCGTACCCGGGAGCGGTGCTTGGGCGTCGGGTGCGATTCGGCGGGAATGGCGGGCATAGCCCTAGTTTCGTCTGCCGCAAGCGAACTTTCCACTAAGGGCGCGCACACTCGACGCCCGCCGCCCACCAGCAGCCAACCAGAACTGCGCACGCTCCGGGCGTGCGACCCGGTTGGGCGAGGGTGCGGACTCGCCTCGTCCCGGCTAAGGTTGGCGATGGTCATAGCGACCACGGACGGGTGTTACCCATCCGATCCCCGGTTGGTCTTCCGGCAGGGCCCGCCTGACTTTGAATCAGGATTAGCGAAGTAGGTTCGACTCCTACCCGGGGAGCGTCAGCTGTATTCCACGAAGGCCTGGTACGACCACGAGGAGGCTCACGTGAGCGAAACCCCCGCGCCAAACCCGTTCCCCGCGTCGTCCTCGACCCCGGTGTCCTCCCCAAACAGGGTGGCGGCTGTGGTCGTCCTGGCCGCCGGTGGCGGCACCCGAATGAAGTCCTCCCGGTCGAAGCTGCTGCACGAGGTCGCCGGGCGATCCATGCTCAGCTACGCGATCGACGCGGCCGCCGAACTCGAACCCGAGCACCTCGTCGTCGTCGTCGGGAACAAGCGTGAGCAGGTGGAGCAGCATCTGGGCGACATCGCCCCCCACGTGCGCACGGTCGTGCAGGCCGAACAACGCGGCACCGGGCACGCCGTCATGTGCGGACTGGCCGATCTCGGCGAGTTGTCCGGGGACATCGTCGTCACCTACGCCGACGTGCCCATGCTCACCAACGAGACCCTGGCCGATCTGGTGGCGAGCCACCGCAGCCAATCCGATGCGGTGACGGTCCTCACCGCCCGCGTGCCCGACCCCACCGGGTACGGACGCATCATCCGCGACGACGAGGCGGGGGTGGCGGGGATCGTCGAACACAAGGACGCCAGCGAGGACCAGCTCGCGATTTGCGAGATCAACTCCGGCATCTACGCCTTCGACGCCGCCGCCCTGCGCTCGGGCCTGAGTCAGATCACCGACGACAACGCCCAAGGGGAGTACTACCTCACCGACGTGCTGGGCGTCGCCCGCCGGGACGGCGGCAGGGTCGGGGCGTGGGAGGTGTCCGATCTGTGGCAGACCAAGGGTGTCAACGATCGCACCCAGCTCTGCGAGATGAACGCCGAGATGAACCGGCGCGTCTTGGAGAAGTGGATGGGCGACGGCGTGAGCATCCAGGATCCCGCCAGTACCTGGATCCACGATTCGGTCAGCCTGGCTGAGGACGTGACGCTGCTCGCCGGCACCCATCTCGAAGGGGCGACCACGATCGGTGCGGGCGCCACCATCGGCCCGGATACGACCCTGACCGATTCCGAGGTGGGGGCCGGAGCGAGCGTCGTCCGCTCCCAGGTGTCGCTGGCCGTCATCGGGCCCGGCGCCACCGTCGGCCCGTTCTCCTACCTGCGGCCCGGGACCCAGCTCGGAGAGGGGGGCAAGATCGGCGCCTTCGTGGAGACGAAGAACGCCCGGATCGGTGCCGGGGCCAAGGTGCCGCACCTGACCTACGCCGGAGACGCCGTCATCGGCGAGGGCGCCAACATCGGTGCCGGCACCATCTTCGCCAACTACGACGGCCTCAGCAAGGCCACCGCACGAGTCGGCGCGCACAGCTTCATCGGCAGCGATTCGGTGCTCGTCGCCCCCGTCGACGTCGCTGACGGCGCCTACGTGGCCGCCGGATCGGCGATCACCGGGGACGTGGAGGCGGGCCAACTCGCCGTCGCTCGCGGACGGCAGCGCAACGTCGACGGGTGGGTGGCCCGCAAGCGGCCCGGTAGCAAGACGGCGGCCGCCGCCGAGGCGGCCGGTGCAAGATCCGCCGAGGAGCGCCCGGCTCCACCAACGTCGGACCAGCAGTAACCAACCCTTAGAAGGCGAGCGTTCGTGACCGGTTTCAAACGGCCCAACGAGAAGCACATCATGCTTTTCTCCGGCAGGGCCTACCCCGAGTTGGCCGACGAGATTGCCAATCTCCTGCAAGTCGACATCGTCCCGATGCGCGCGGTGAGCTACGCCAACTCCGAGATCTACGTGCGCTTCGAGGAGTCGGTGCGCGGATCGGACGCCTTCGTCATCCAAAGCCACGCCGCCCCGGTCAACGAGTGGTTGATGGAGCAACTGATCATGGTCGACGCCCTCAAGCGCGCGTCCGCGAAGCGGATCACGGTGATCGCGCCGTTCTACCCCTACGCCCGACAGGACAAGAAGCACGCCGGCCGCGAGCCCATCTCGGCCCGGCTCGTGGCGGACCTGTTCAAGACCGCCGGAGCGGACCGCCTGATGTCGGTCGATCTGCACGCCGCCCAGATCCAGGGCTTCTTCGACGGTCCCGTCGATCACCTGTGGGCCTTACCCGTGCTCTCGGACTACATCGAGGAGACCTACGACACCTCGGAGATGACGGTCGTCTCACCCGACGCTGGGCGAGTCCGGCTGGCCGACATGTGGACCGACCGGCTGAATTCGCGCCTGGCCATCATCCACAAGCGACGCGACCCCGACGTCGCCAACGAGGTGGCCGTCCACGAGGTCGTGGGGGAGGTCGAAGGGCGGGTTTGCCTGCTCGTCGACGACATGATCGACACCGCCGGCACGATCTGCCAGGCCGGGGAGGCGCTGATGGCCCGGGGCGCCAAGAAGGTGATCGCAGCGGCCACGCACGCCGTGCTCTCCGATCCCGCCGCCCAACGCCTCAACGACTCCGCGTTCGAGGAAGTCATCGTCACCAACACCCTCCCGATCGATCAGACCAAGCCCATCGGCAAGCTCACCGTCCTCTCCATCGCGCCGCTGCTTGCGGCCGCCATTCACGAGGTCTTCGAGGACGGTTCGGTCACCTCCCTGTTCGATCGCCGCTGAGCATCGTTCGGCGGATCTCCGATCTCACGCGCGCTGACTGAACGCAACGCGTTTAGCCACGCCCGGTATTTGGGTGACGTCATGAATCTATCTCCGGTCGTGGATCATTCGATGATGACGCCCAAACAAGTCGTACTTGGTCGCCAGTGCTGTGCGTTGGCGGACCTGCTCGGTGGAGAAGTCGAGCCCGGCCAAGGAGACGTCCTCGAGGGTCGGCCGCTTCTCGACGTATTCCACCGTGGCGGGCGGGAGCACCCTCCTCAGTTCACCAAGGGTGCCGTCGACGATGATCCGGCCCTGGTGGAGGATGGCAATCTTGTCGGCGAGTTGCTCGGCCTCGTCGAGATGCTGGGTCGTGAGCAACACCGTCGTGCGCCCTCGGCGAGTCCCTTGATGGTCTCCCACACCCTCAGGCGGCCCGTCGGGTCGAGCCCGGTCGTCGGCTCGTCCAAGAAGAGGATCGGCGGATCGCCGATCAGGCTCATCGCGATGTCGAGCACCTCCGTGGTCTTGCCCGCCCCGTTCGAGCCGAGCAGGGCGAAGATGCCTCCCGGCGCTACGTCGAAGTCGACCCCGCGCAGCACCTCGAGCGTCTTGTACGACTTCTGCAGGCCCCGCACGCGGATCGCGGCCTCCTGGTCTTGATTGGCTTTCATCGGTGTCACCCTTCGCTGTCTCACTGCTGTTGGTCGCTGGCGGCGCGGTCGCTGGCCCGGGTCAGCCGTTCCCGTTCGCGGCTGATCCACGAGTCCCCCGGGTAGCTCCGCAGGAACTCCTCGGCGAACTCGACAGGTTCGGTTCCGACGACGGCGCGGACGGGGGTGCCGTCGGCCGCGCTCTGCTCGAACAGCTCGGCGAGGTCGTCGAGCATGGACTGGACGACCTTCCCGTCGCTCGATGGGCCGAACCAGAGGAGGTAGCGCTCCAGAGCCTCGGTGGCGGCCCGATAGTCCGCGGGTAACCGTGCGGCGCGCGCCCGGTACCGCCGATACTGTCGCTTTTCGTTACCGCCGATACTGTCGCTTCTCGTCGATCATCTTGGAGATGAACATGGTCAGTTGCCTCCTTCGCGGAGCTGGGCGAGCTGTTCGGTGAGGAAGCTCCAGGTCCTCCAGAACTCGTCGAGATAGCTCTGTCCGGCAGCGTTGAGCGAATACACCTTGCGCGGCGGGCCCTTCTCGGAAGGGACCCGAAGGCATCTGCTACCTGGTGGCGGGCGGGACCGGTGGATCTGACCGAGTTCCTGACGGCGATGGCGGTCCTGCTCGGTCTGTCGTGCGCGTTATCCGCGGCGGATTGAACGGCCACGTCGGCTTGAGGACTTCGACAAGCCTCGCGCCGGTGGGCTAAACTCAAGAGTCAACCTGGCGAGGGATGTCGGCGGTAGGTAAACGCAAGCCGGCTCCGTGATCGACGAGGTGCGACATTGCCCACGAGCGGGCATGTCCCCAGATTCGAGAGCGCTCCCTTGACGGGTCGAGCAACCACAAGCAACGCAAGCCCCAAGCAAACCATTATTTTGAGGAGCCCTCCCGTGCCCGAGATCAAACTCGACGCCGACCTTCGCACCGAATTCGGTAAGGGTGCCGCCCGTCGCATCCGCCGAGCCGACCGCATCCCCGCCGTTCTGTACGGCCACGGCACCGACCCCATTCACATCAGCCTCGCCGGCCACGCGACCATGCTCGCATTGCGAAACTCCAACGCGTTGCTCTCGGTCGTCGTCGACGGCACGGCGAACCTGTCGCTGCCGAAGCAGGTGCAGCGCGATCCCATCAAGGGCAGCATCGAGCACGTCGACCTGCTGATCGTGCGCCGCGGCGAGAAGGTCAGCGTCGACATCCCGATCCACGTCATCGGCGATCCGCACCCCGACGCCATGATCGTCACCGAGAACAACGTCATCTCGCTGAAGGTCTCTGCCTCCAACATTCCTGAGGTGCTCGAGGTGTCGATCACCGGCATCGAGCCCGGCAACCAGATCCTGGCTCAGGACCTCGTGTTGCCCGAGGGCGCCGAGCTGGACATCGACGGCGAGCACATGATCATCAACGTCACCGCCGCCCCGACCGCCGAGCAGGTAGAGGCTGAGCTGGCCGACGCCGAGGCCGAGGCCGGCATCGAGGCCACGCTCGACGAGGATGCCGAGCGGGCCGAGGGTTCCGACAGCGACGAGTCGGGTGAGGACGCTGCCGCCGAACAGGAGTGACGCACCAGATCTCCAAGCTGTGCCGACCTTGCCGTGACGACCCTGTTGTGACGCGACCGCTATGACGCAACCGTGGCTCGTCGTGGGCCTGGGAAATCCGGGCCCGGGCTACGCGGGCAACCGGCACAACGTGGGCTTCATGGTGGTGGATGAGCTGGCTCGCCGGGCGCGGGCCAGCTTCTCCGCACCCAAAGGGATGCGCGCTGACGTCGCGGAGACTCAGATCTCCGCGGGCGGCCTGGGCGCCGTCGGTAGCGACCGTGCCAAGGTCGTGCTGATACGGCCGCGCACGTTCATGAACGAGAGCGGCCAGGCCATCGGCAAGCTGGCGGCCTGGTACAAGGTTGCGCCCGAACGCGTCGTCGCCATTCACGACGAGTTGGATATCGAATTCGGTCAGCTGAGGATCAAACACGGCGGCGGGGACAACGGCCACAACGGTCTCAAGTCCGTTCGGCAAGTGCTGGCCTCGGGGGACTTCTACCGTATTCGTTTCGGCATCGGGCGACCCCCGGGACGCCAAAACGCGGCCGATTTCGTGCTACAGAACTTTCCGGTCGCCGCTCGCGTGGACGTCGAGATCGAGGTGGGCCGGGCGGCGGACGCCGTCGAGTGCCTGCTTCAGTCGGGCCTCGGCGAGGCCCAGAACCGGTTCAACTCCTAGCCCTGAAGGGCCGGTAGGCCGATGACCCAGCGAGGCTATTCTCTACCGTGGGCCTATTCTCCACCGCGGGCCGAAGAGGCTTCTCCCGTTCGCGACCCGTCCTTGTTCGGCGAGCGTCCCGGCATCTGGCGAGTTCGGGCGATCTCCGTGGCCACCTCGGTGAGGGGTCGACGCAACGAGCGGGCAGCGTCGCGCAAGATGGCGAACGCGGCCTCCATGTCAATCGATGCTTGCTCCGCGATGACGCCCTTCGCCTGTTCGATCGTGATCCGGCTGTTCAGGGCGCCCTGCAGTTGCTCGGCTAGAAGTTCGACCTCGCGGGAGTGGCGGTGGGTGATGATGCCGATCGCGGCCATATTCGCCAAGGTCCCAGCCATCCGTCGGTTTCGCTCCGTCAACACGGCGCCGCCGCTGCAGAACAGGTTCAGCGCCCCGATGACCTGGTCGCGTAACCGCATGGGGATCGCGTAGCTGGCGGTGATGCCGAGTTTTCGGGCCGCAGGGGTGAATCTCGGCCACCGGTCATGGGCCTGCTCCAGGTCATCGACGCTGACCTCGCGGCCCGAGGTGAGGGCCTGCAGGCACGGCCCATCGTTGCTCTGCACCTCCAGCACCTCCAGGAGCCGCGTCGCCTCGCTGGAGGAGGCCACGACGCGCAAAGATCCGCGCTGGTCTGCCAGCAAGATGCCCGCCGCAGTGACCTCCAGCTGAGAGAGGCAGGTTTGCACCAGGCGATCCAACAGATCGACGACGTCGAAGTCGTTGACGAGGCTGTCGGCTAGATAAATGAGACTGGCGAAGAGTTCCTCCTCTGGTGTCTCGTCCATTCCGGTTCTCCGTTCGGGTGGTGGCGTGTGAAAGGTCTCGCTCATGATGCGCCTTCGGGGTGGAAGCGTCTTCGGCGTTCGACCACCTCTCGCGCCAACGGGCCGAGCCGCCCACCTTCAGCGTAGGCGGCGGCTCGCAGCACCACGTGGGCTTCGGCCAGCGTGACGCCGAGCTGTACGCTCACCATCCCCGTGGCCTGATGGGTCACCACCTGATCGGCATCCTGGAGATCGGCCAGGTGGAGCTCCGCCGAGTCTGCCTCCGGCAACAGGAGCGCGGTGGTGAGGGCGTCGGCAGCCTTGAAGGCGGTGGACAGGGCGTCCCCCTGTGGTTCGGCTAGCCCAGGACCGCTGAGGGTCAGCGTGCCGAGGCAGAAGGCCCCGATCTGCAGCGGCAGCACCCACATCGACCCGACGTCCATGGTGCTGGCCTCGGCCAAGAAGGAAGACCACTCCTCCCGGCCGAGACCGAGTTGGCGGAGATTGCCGCACAATACCGGGCTCGCCGTGTGAAGGGCGCTGGGGACCGGTCCCGTGCCCAGGAGCTCTTGAAGTTCGTCTAGGTGGCGGGCGAGAGGGTCGGAGGCGTAGACTACACCGCTCAGGCGGCCGTCGACGACGCGCGATACCGACGCCGAGCAGAGACCGGCGGGCCCCGCAGTCCGCAAAGCGAGATGACACAGTCGAGCGATCCGGGTGTCTGGGCCGGGCGCCTGCGTGGCCCGTCCTAGAGATTCATCCATGGGCGGCCCGACCAGTTCGGTAACCGCGGGCGTTTCGCCGATATCGCGGCAACCGTGCGGGTGAACGAGATCGGCAAGCTGTTGATCCTTGGCATGGTCCCCCGACTCATGATCCCTCCAAAGATCGACTGCTTGAGCCAGCTAGCTAGTCCTATCGTCATAGCACCACGCGGCAAACCGGTTGTCAATCATCGACAAGTCGACCCAGGGCGCAAAATCGATGTACCGGTTGGGAATCGTCAACCTTTCCGTGTGGGGAGTAGGTTGAGCCGGTGAGTTTGACGGGTCTAGTCGAGCTGCTCGCCACCGATCAAACGCTATCCGGCGCGATCGTCGATGCCAGCAGCCAGTCCACGCCGGCGCTGGATTTGGCGGTGCCGGCCCCCTTGCGCCCCCTCGTGGCGGCCGCCCTGGCCCGCGGCAGCGAACGCCCGGTGTTGCTGGTCGCCTCGACCTATCGGGAAGCCGAAAACCTCACGAGCGCGCTGCAGTCGGTGATGAGCCCGGACGAGGTCGCCTACTATCCGGCGTGGGAGACCCTGCCCCACGAGCGGCTGAGCCCGCAATCCGACACCGTAGGCAAGAGGCTGGCCGTGCTTCGCCGCCTTTGCCGGACCGACGGGCAAACGCCTCCTCGGGTCCTCGTCGCACCGGTGCGCGGGCTTTTGCAGCCGCAGGTCAAGGGGCTGGGCCGGCTCGTGCCCGTGCGCTTGAGCGTGGGTAGCGACTACGACATTGAAAAACTGGCGACCGATCTCGTGCAGGCGGCCTACCTGCGGGTCGATCTAGTGGAGCGGCGAGGAGAGTTTGCCATTCGTGGCGGCATCGTCGATCTCTTCCCGCCGAACGAGCAACACCCGGTCCGCATCGACTTCTTCGGCGACACCGTCGAGGACATTCGCGCCTTCGGCGTGGCCGATCAGCGGTCCACCGGTACGGTGCTGAAGACCGTGCTGGCCCCGCCGTGCCGGGAGATGCTGCTCACCGAGGAGGTGAAGACCAATGCCGCCGCGCTGGTCTCCGATCATCCCGAGCTCACCGATCTGCTCGAACGGGTCGCCGCCGGACACGCGGTGGAGGGCATGGAATCCCTGGCCCCGGCGCTGTTGAACGACGATCTCGAACTGTTGACCGACGTCCTCGACGCGGACACCCTGGTGGTGCTGAGCGATCCGGAACTGGTGCGTGGGCGGGCCCACGACCTGGTCAAGATGAGCGAGGAGTTTTTGCAGGCGTCGTGGGCCGGCGCCGCCGGCGGCGGCAAGGCGCCCATCGATCTCGGTGCCACGGGTTACCGCGCGCTCGCCGAGGTTCGCTCGGCGGCCATGAAGCGCGGCATGAGCTGGTGGTCGATGTCCAGTTTCCAAGCTAGCCCGGACGACGCGGATAGCCCGAGAACCCCGGTCCGGACCGAAACGGGGGAGATCATCGACCTCTCCGGCGTCGGCCAAGCCGGGCTCGCGCCGCGAACGGTCACCCTGCCGGCCCGAGCGGCGAAGAACTGGCACGGCAACACCGAGGAGGCGGCCGCCGACATCTCTCAGGCCGTGTCCGGCGGCTGGACCGTCGTGCTCACCGCCGAGGGGCACGGGCTCCTGGCACGGATGGCCGAGGTGCTCGGCGAGGCCGACGTCGCCGTGCGGATGGCCGAAGACCTCACCACGAAGCCCGAACCGGGCATCGTGCACATCGCGCCGTCCGGCCTGTTGCACGGATTCGCCCTGGATTCGATCAAGCTGGCGCTGTTCAGCGCCGGTGACCTGTCTGGGCAACAGTCTGCGGACAAGTCCCAGCGGACGATGCCAGCGCGGCGCAAGAAGCAGATCAACCCGCTCGAGCTGACCGCGGGAGACGCGGTCGTGCACGAATCCCACGGCGTCGGGCGTTACATCGACATGGTGCAGCGCACGGTGCAAAGCGCTACCCGGGAGTATCTGGTCATCGAGTACGCCCCCTCGAAGCGCGGCCAACCGGGCGATCGGCTCTACGTGCCGATGGACCAGCTCGATCTCGTCACCCGCTACGTCGGCGGGGAGGCCCCCAGCCTGGACAAGATGGGCGGCGCCGATTGGAACAAGCGTAAGGGGCGTGCTCGCAAGGCCGTCCGCCAGATCGCCGGTGAGCTGATCAAGCTGTACGCCGCCCGGCGGGCCTCCCAGGGCTACGCGTTCGGCCCCGACACCCCCTGGCAGCTCGAGCTGGAAGACGCCTTCGGCTACGTCGAAACCCCCGATCAGCTCGCCGCGATCGAGGACGTCAAGGCCGACATGGAGCAGATCGTGCCGATGGACCGGCTGATCTGCGGCGATGTCGGCTACGGCAAGACCGAGATCGCCGTGCGGGCCGCGTTCAAGGCGGTGCAGGACGGCAAGCAGGTGGCGGTCCTGGTGCCGACGACGCTGCTGGTGCAACAGCATCAGGCCACGTTCTCCGAGCGCTACGCGGGCTTCCCGGTGGTGGTCTCTCCGCTCAGCCGGTTCCAGACCGCGGCCCAGACCACGGCGACAAAGGCGGGGGTCAAGGCCGGCAGCGTGGACGTCGTCGTCGGCACCCACCGGTTGCTGGCGGGCGAGGTCGAGTTCAAGGACCTGGGCCTGGTGATCATCGACGAGGAGCAGCGCTTCGGCGTCGAGCACAAGGAGACGCTGAAGCGGTTGCGCACCCACGTCGACGTGCTCGCCATGTCCGCGACGCCGATCCCGCGCACCCTGGAGATGGCGATCACCGGAATCCGCGAGATGTCCACCATTGCCACCCCGCCGGAGGAGCGACACCCGGTTCTGACCTTCGCCGGGCCCTTCGACTACGGCCAGGCCGCGGCGGCCATCCGGCGCGAGCTGATGCGCGAGGGGCAGGTGTTCTTCATCCACAACCGGGTGCAGAGCATCGACAAGACCGCCGCCAAGCTGCGCGACCTCGTGCCCGAGGCGCGGGTGGTGACCGCCCACGGGCAGATGAACGAGCACCAGCTCGAGCAGGTCATGGTGGACTTCTGGGAGCGCCGCGCCGACGTGCTCGTGTGCACCACCATCGTCGAGGCCGGCCTGGACATCGCCAGCGCCAACACCCTGTTGATCGAGCGCTCCGATCTGCTCGGGTTGTCCCAGCTGCACCAGCTGCGCGGCCGGGTGGGCCGCGGCCGCGAACGCGGCTACGCCTACTTCCTGTACCCGCCGGACAAGCCCCTCACCGAGACCGCCCACGATCGGCTGGCGACCATGGCGGCCAACACCGATCTGGGTTCCGGCATGGCAATCGCCATGAAGGACCTCGAGATTCGTGGCGCGGGGAACATGCTGGGCGGGGAGCAGTCGGGCCACATCGCCGACGTCGGTTTCGATCTCTATATCCGCCTGGTCGGCGAGGCGGTGGCCGAATACCGTGGCGAGGACGTCGAACCCGAGCCCGAGGTGCGGATCGAGCTGCCCGTGGACGCCCACCTCCCGGTGACCTATGTGGAATCGGAGCGGTTGCGGCTCGAGATGTACAAGAGGCTGGCCGAGGTGCGCACAAAGGAAGATATCGACAGCGTCCTGGCCGAACTCACCGATCGCTACGGCGAGCCCGGCACGGCGACGCTGACGCTGCTCGAGGTGGCCAGGTTCCGCATCGCCGCCCGCGCGGCCGGACTCACCGAGGTGGTCAGTCAGGGCAACCACATCCGGTTCGGTCCCTCGGCGGACCTGCCCGAATCCCGGCACATGCGCCTGCAGCGGCTCTACCCCGGCAGTATCGTCAAACAGACCGCGGGATTCATCCTGGTGCCCCGCCCGCGCAACGCCATGGTCGGTGCTCCGCTGCCGGTGGACCGCGAGCTGCTGCAATGGTGTGAGAAAGTGGTGGCCGACATTTTCGCCGCTTAGCTCAAACCCGGGCCAGGGCCACAGTCATGAACGGCACGGTGGGCAGTCGGGGCACCGTGTAGGCGCCCACGCAGTGGTAGTAGTCGGGTCGGCCGGGCCAGATTTCGGCCGAGGGCCGAAGATCGACGTCGAGCTCGTTGATCCAGGCGCCCCGCGCGTCGATGAAGTGCGCTTCGGCGTGATCCCACAATCGGCGGTACCACCGCTCCCAGTGTCGATCCGCCGTAATCGAACCGAGCACGTGCGCGGTCTGGATCGCCTCGCAGACCGGCCAGTGCAGGCGTTCGCGCGTCACGGGGTCGCCGTCCCAATCGACCGTGTAGACCAGGCCCTCCACGCCGTCGTTCCCCCAGCAGTCGAGCGCTCGCGACGTCAATCCGATGCTGGCCTCCAAGAGCCACGGTTTCTCATCGAGAAATGGCGACTGGTGGAGGTAGAGCAAGAAGCGAGCCCACTCGAAGGAGTGCCCCAGCGTGGCGCCGTAGGGTCGAAACGGATCCTTAGGGTGCTCGGCGTTGTATTCGGTGTCGACCAGCCAGTCCGCAGTGTAGTGCTCGGGGATGAGCCAGCCGAGCCTTCGAGCCTCGACGTCGATCAGTCGCTGCGCCACGGCGAGCGCCCGTTCGTGCCACGCCCGGTCACCTGTCACGTCCCCGAGGGCGAGCATCGCCTCGACGCCGTGCATGTTGGAGTTGGCGCCCCGGTATGGCTCTGAATCGCTCCAATCGGCGGCGAAACTCTCGGGCAGGGCCTGCTCGTCCTCGGACCAGGCGTGCTGCAACAGGGCCGACGCGACCGTGTCGAGGAGCTCTTGGCCCCGGGGGTGAGCCACGGCCATGGCGGAGCCGGCCGCCATCGCCACCTGCACCTGGTCGTAGACGGATTTGCGTCCGATCGCCTCGCGCGTGGCGCTGAGGTCGTGATGAAATCCTCCGTGGACCGGGTCGTGGAAGACGCCGAGCAAGGAGTCGACCCCGTGATCCAGCAGCCGTCCCGAACCGGGTATGCCGGTGGCCAAGCCGATGGCGCTGGCGTGCACGAGCCTGGCGGTGAGGAAGCACAGCGGTTCCTTGCCGGGCTCGGGTTCACCGTCGACACCTTGGTAGTGAAACCCCCCGTCGGGGCGGATCGCGGTTCGCGCGAAGCGGATGAGCTTGCCCGTGCCCCTCTCCAGCCAGCGCTGATGACTGGGCAGGTTGGCCCACCTCGGGGTCGGCTGTAGCGTCGTCATCTTGGGCATCCTCCTGGGCAATCTTGCTCTGTGGAATCTTGCTCTGTGGAATCTTGAGGCCCGGCTCGGTCGAGTTGGGCGACGATCTCTTCGGCGCTTTGGGCGGCGGGAAGCGTCCCGTCGGCCCAGATCGCGGGTAGCAAAGGATCGATACGGGCCGTCGTCGTTGATCGCGCGCCCGGTGAATTCTCCCGATCGCGAGCCAGGCCGCGTTGCGCCCTGCGCACTATGGCCACGTGGGCGGGGGTCTGGAGGACGATCAGGGTGATTCTCGCCGGGGCCAGCGACGCCGCGAACCGCTGCCAGAGCTCGACGTTGGCGAGTTCGGCGGTGAACGGTGCTATGAGGAGGCAATCGATCCCTCGCTTTGCCGCCTCGTGGGCGGGGCGGATGATCTTGGCGTAGCGCGCTGCTCTCGGGTCGTTGTTCGCCTGGGGTTTCAGCGGGGCCAGCGCGTCCAGGTCCAGTACCAGCAGGCGGAGGCGGTCGGCCAGCGCCAGGCCCAGGGTGGTCTTTCCAGCCCCTGGCGGGCCGGCGATCACGAGAATGCCTCCGGGGTGTGGTTGCCCTGCGTCCATCGACCCGCCTGCCTTCGGTTAGCCGTCGCGCTGCCCCCTGACAGCGTTGTCACCTGTACAAGGATAAACTACCCACCAGGTTCGTGCCAGGGTCCGCGCCATGGACGTGCAACGCCGGTAATCTGCCCTCTCCTTTGCGTTCGCTTAGCCGTCTGACTAGGCGTTGGATGGCCCACGATCAGCGCCGAGACGCAAACCGAACACCCATTTTTACCCCGGCGAAGTGGTTGACAGCGTTATCAACCGGGAGTAGTTTTTTGTCCCAACCAGCACGGACGACAATGAGGCCGTAGATGCGCGGACTGGCACAGCACCCTGGCAGCAGATGCCCGATTAGCGGATACCCGTGCGCGTCCGCCTCGTTTCCGTCTGGGTCCTTGGCTCGAGCGGGTTGCGACGCATGCAGGTGACCATGCGCGAGGTGGCGGAACGGGCCGGGGTTTCCATCAAAACGGTTTCTCGAGTCGTCAACGGCGAAAGCAACGTCTCCGCCAAGGTCACCAGGGATGTTCGCGAGGCCATCCAAGAACTCGACTACAAGCCGAACGCGGCTGCCCGGGCGTTGCGGACCGGCGCATCGGACACCATCGGTGTCCTGGTGGATTCGTTCAACGATTCCTTCTTTTCCGCCATGATCACCGTGTTCGAGGACCGGTCTCTCGCGGTGGGGTTCGACATCGTCGTCGCCTCCTCGGGGCGTCGGCTCGAGCGCAGCCAGACCCAGCTACTGCGACTACTGCAACGTCAGCTCTCGGGGCTGCTGATCGCGCCTGTTCCCGGACTCGATCTCGCCGGCATCGGGCTACCGAGCGGTCTGCCCGTCGTGTGCGTCGATCGCCGCAGCGACCTCTGCGGGTACGACGCCGTGCTCGTCCAAGATCGTGCCGGCAGCAAGGAAGCGGCTCGACACCTGATCGACCAGGGCCACACCAGGATCGCGATCATCGCCGACGCGCACCGGCTGTCGACGATTCAGGATCGCCTCGCCGGCTTTCGCGAAGCGCACGCCGAAGCCGGGATCGCCATCGATCCGGCCATGGTCCGCGCGGATTGCCCGAGCGTCACCGACGCCGGCCAGTGGACGCGCGAACTGCTGTCGGCAAAGCCCCCGCCGACGGCGATCTTCGCCGCCAGCCCCCTCATGGGTGAGGGCATCATCTCCGGACTGACCGCCGAGGCGGTGCACGATGTCGCGCTCGTGGTCTTCGGAGATTTCCCGATGGCGGACGCGTTGACGCCGGCGATCACCGTGGTCGATCAGAATCCCGTCGGAATAGCCCACGCCGCGATGGATCGCCTCCTCGATCACGTCAACGGGCGGGACAGCTACCGCGCCGACGTGGTGCTACCCACGCGCCTGATCCCGCGGGGTTCTGGCGAGATCCCGCCCCGGAGCCGGCAATGACCGCCATCGACGTCGGGATCGACATCGGCACGACGCACCTGAAGTTCTGTGCCGTGCGCGAAGGTCACGACGACATGGTGGCCTGTGCCGTCCGCTCACCAGGGTGGGAGCATCCGCGGCGACACTGGACGCAGTTGGACGCCGAGCGGTTGGCCGCCAACGTTCTCGCCGGACTGGACGCATTGGTGACAGAGACCACCGCGGTGCAGCCGAACGCCCATTTCCGCTCTGTGGGCATCACCGGGATGGCCGAATCCGGAGTGTCGTTGGATCGAGGAGGGTGCGCCCTTTCGCCCATCATCGCCTGGCACGATCCCCGCGGCCGGGAGCTCCTTGCCCAGGTCCCAGAGCCCCTGCGCCGCGAGTTCGCCGGGTCCACCGGCCTCCCGGTGAGTGACCTGGCCACCGTGTTCAAGCTGAAGTGGTTGCAGCGCGAGGGCATAGATCTGGTGGACACCCAGTGGTTGTCGGTTCCGGAGTTCGTCGCACATCGGTTGGGGGCCAGGCGGGCCAGCGAAGCCTCGCTGGCCGGCCGGACCGGGCTGATGGAGTTAGCGAGCGCGACACCCTGGCAGCCCGCCCTGGATTGGCTCGGATTGGACCCTCGTTTCCTTCCCGCGCCGACGCGCGCCGGCGATCCGCTGGGGATGGCGACCGGGCCCCGGCTCCACGCCGCACTGAAGGGTGCTGTCATCACCGTGGCCGGTCACGATCACTCGGTGGCGGCCGCTGCGGCGGGCACGGGAAGCGGAGACCTCTTTGCCTCCCTGGGCACCGCCGAGACGATCGTGATGACCCTGAGCGAACTCCCCCCGCGCGCGGTCGTCACTCAACTCGTGGGCGCCGGCCTCGAGGTCAATCCGCACGTCCAACCCGGCCTGTACGCCGTGGTGACGGGAACCCGCACCGGGCTGGTCCTCAACCGCGTCCTGCGGCTTCTGGGCATCGATGACGCTGCCGCCCGAGACTCCTTAGACGAGCGAGCCAGCCTTCTGGCCGGAGACGACGAACCTGTCGAGGACGGTTACCGTCTTGAGGGGGACGTCTTCACCATCGTTCTCGACGATGACGCGATGACTCCGGAGTCGCTGTGGAGCGCAGCGGTTGCCCAGTGCGCGCAGCGCATCGGGGCCAGGGTCGAGCTGGTTCGCCGGCTGACGAACTGGGACGGTCAGCGAGCCGTCCTCGCCGGCGGATGGAGCGAAGTGACATCGACGGTCCGCGCCCGCCAGCACTGGGCCAAGCGTGTGCAGGTGAGCGCGGTCACCCAACTTGAGGTGATCGGCGCGGCCAAGCTGGCCCGCCGGGCGGCCGAATCAACCGAATGTTTGTCGACATGATCGGAGACTCCATGGAACACGGGTTGAGGGCCATCGCCACCGAGGAAGGCACCTTCGCGGTGGTCGCGCTAGATCAGCGCAACACCATCCGGCGGATGTTCGCCAAGGTCGGTCAGGCCGAGGTGAGCGATGCGGAGATGATCGATTTCAAGGCCGACATCATGACCGCCTTGCAGCCGGCCGCTTCGGCCTTCCTCGTCGACCCCGATTACGGCATGCCCGCGGCTAAGCGGCTGCCGGACCAGCCGCGAACCCTGCTCGCCGCGGAACCGGCGGTACGAGGCGTCTACCGCGGCGAACCCGAGGTGGTGTTGGACCCCACCCAGGATGCGAAATGGGTCCGCAGCCAAGGGGCCGACGCGTTGAAGTTCTACCTTCAGTTGAGGGCCGATCGCCCGGTGCGGGCCGGGGATCGCGACCTCAGCGCCGAGGCCCTCGAGGCCATGGCTCGGTGCATCGAAGACTGTGAGCGTGAGGGCGTGCCGTCGGTGATCGAGAACCTGATCTATCCGCTCAACGCCGAGGGCCCGCTCAGCCCCGAGCGTCGCGCAGACGCCATCTGTCAGGCCGCTTTCGCCCTCGATGCGCTGCATCCGACGCTGCTCAAACTCGAATATCCCGGAAGCCCGTCGGCCTGCCGCCGTCTCGCCGCCGGACTCACCAGGCCATGGGCAGTGCTATCGGCCGGGGTGCCTATGGCGCAGTTCTCCGAGGTGCTGAGGATCAGTTGTGACGAGGGTGGGGCCAGTGGGTTCATCGCTGGGAGGGCGATCTGGGCCGACTCCATGGAGCGGCCCCTGCCGGAGCGATTGAGCTATCTCCGCGATACGGGTCGTCGACGCCTAGACGCTTGCAGGTCAGTAATCGCCGGCCGCGCGCGGCCGTTTACGGAGGTAATTTGATGGGGATCATTTTCGAGGCGAAGGGGTTGAACAGACGTTTCGGCCAGGTTCAGGCCCTCGACGGTGCCAGTTTTGATGTCGCCGAGGGAGAGGTGGTGGCGCTGATCGGAGACAACGGCGCCGGAAAGTCGACCCTGGTCAAGGCCATGACAGGCAACCTGGACGTGGATTCGGGGTCGGTGTTGTTCGAGGGACGCGAGGTCAGTTTCGCCTCCCCGCAGGACGCCTCCGCCCTCGGCATCGAGGTGGTGCACCAAGATCTTGCCTTGGCGCCGCATCTCGATCCGGCCCAGAACATGTTCCTGGGCCGTGAAATCATGAAGCCCGGGTTGCTCGGCAAGCTCGGGTTCATGGATTCCAGGCAGATGCGGCGGGAATCGCGCGATTCGCTCATCGATTTGGGCTCGGGCGTGCGATCTTTGGTGACCAACGTCGGGGACATGTCGGGAGGGCAAAAGCAGAGCGTGGCGATTGCACGTTCGGTGGCGTGGGCCAGCAGGGTCCTGTTCCTGGACGAGCCGACGGCGGCGTTGGGCGTAGTCCAGACACAGAACGTGTTGGAGATGATCCGGCGGGTTCGAGACCGGGGCATCGCCGTGGTGTTCATCTCCCATTCCATGCCGCACGTATTGGAGGTCGCCGATCGCGTGCACGTTCTTCGGCTAGGACACCGCATCGTCACGTATCGGGCGGCCGAAACCAGCATCGAAGAGATGGTGGGCGCCATGACCGGCGCCCTAGACGACACCCGAGACTCCGAGACCGCCGACGAGGGGGCGCACCGATGAGTGCCCAAACCACGGAACACTCCGTCGCCGAGGAGTTTGATCTGGGCGAGGGTCACCGCAGTTGGCTCCACACGTTGAAGTCTCAACAGTCGGTGTGGATCTTGGCCGTCCTGATCGTGATCGTCGCCGCTTTCGGGGTGCTGGCGCCGGACCGGTTTCTGACCGCTGGAAACGCGTTCAACATCATTCAGAACGTCTCGATCTGGGCGGTCTTAGCGGTGGGGATGACCTACGTCATCATCACTTCCGGCATCGATCTGTCGATCGGGTCGATCTTGGTGTTCTCGTCGGTGATCTCGGCCAAAGCCATGGAGGCGATGGGGGGCGACGGCTGGGGAGTCGCCGCAGTGGGTCTCGTGTTGGCTCTCGTGTCGGGACTGGCCTGGGGGTTGATCAACGGATGGTTGGTGGCCAAGGCAAAGATTCCGGCGCTGATCGTCACCCTGGGAACCCTGTCGGTGGCGCTGGGGGCAGCCCAGATCATCACGAGCGGACTCGACATCCGCTCGGTGCCGACCGTGTTGCAGGACTACGTCGGCTACGGTCGAATCGCCGGTTTCCCGGTCATCAGCGTGATCGCCGTGGTGGTGGTGGTCATCGGGGGGATCTGGTTGCACAAATCCCGCTTCGGTCGCTACACCTACGCGATCGGCTCGAACGAGGTCTCCGCCCGGCGGGTGGGCATCAACGTCGACAGGAAGCTGCTGCAGATCTACGGGCTCAGCGGCCTCCTCTCCGGCTTGGCGGGGATGATGTCGCTGGCCCAGTTCGGCACCACCACCATCGCTGGACAATCGCTGACCAACCTGAACGTCATCGCGGCCGTCGTGATCGGCGGGACCTCCATCTTCGGTGGTCGCGGATCCATGTTCGGATCCATGGTGGGCCTGTTCATCCCCGCGGTCTTGCAGTCCGGCTTCGTCATCATCGGGGTCTCGCCGTTTTGGCAGACCACCGCCGTGGGATCCATCCTGATCGCCGCCGTATTCGTGGATCAGCAGCGCCGAACCGCCTCCCAGCGGGCCCGAAAGAGTAGACCGCGACGCGTCCAACCGGACACCTCGAAGGACAACCACACCGCGAAGGCCGAACGGCCTTCACCTAGAAAGGAAGACAATGAAGTCTAAGTTGATCTTGACGGCCGCTCTGGCCGTGAGTCTCGGCCTGGCCGGATGTACCTCCGGCGCCCCGTCGGCAGGCCCGGCGGCCTCGGGCGGGGCGAGCGGGGATTCCGCCAACAAGAACATCGCGTTCGTGCAGGGCGTGGCCGGCGATGAGTTCTACATCTCGATGCAGTGCGGGATCGAGGCCAAGGCCAAGGAGCTCGGCTATACGGTGCAGACCCAGGGCCCGCAGAAGTTCGACCCCACGCTGCAAAAGCCGATCATCGATGCGGTGATCTCGTCCAAGCCCGCCGCGCTCCTCGTCGCCCCCACCGACGTGACAGCCATGCAGGCGCCGATCCAGCAGGCCGCTGACGCGGGTATCAAGGTCGTGTTGGTTGACACCACCTTGGACGATCCCAGCATGGCGGTCTCCCAGATCAGCTCCGACAACGTCGGGGGCGGGGGCGCTGCCTTCGACGCGATCAAAGAGCAAAAGCCAGACGGGGGGAAGGTGCTGGTGATCTCCACCGATCCCGGTGTCTCGACCGTTGACGCCCGGGTGCAGGGTTTCGAGGAGAAGGCCAAGGCCGATAGCTCCTTTGACTATCTCGGCGTGCAGTACAGCCACAACGATCCGGCCACTGCGGCCCAGCTGGTTTCGGCGGCTTTGCAAAAGGATCCCAAGATCGTCGGCATCTTTGCCACCAACCTGTTCTCGGCCGAGGGGTCGGCGACGGGCGTGCGTCAAGCGGGTGTGAAGGGCATTTCCATCGTCGGATTCGATGCCGGACCCAACCAGGTCAAGGCGTTGAAGGAGGGCACCGTTCAGGCCCTGGTCGCTCAACAACCGGGCAAGATCGGCATGGACGGCGTCGAGCAGGCTGACGCGGCGCTCACCGGGGGAACGCCGGAGAAGAAGATCCAGACCGGCTTCACCATCATCACCAAGGACAACCTCGAGGCAGAAGGTGCCGACGCGGTGTACAAGTCGAGCTGCTGATCGAAGCTACGCGCCGGCGTCGGAGGGCTCGCGGGCCAGTTCCGGCGCCGGCGCGGCACGTGTCCGCCATGGTTTACTCGACGAGGCTTTCGTGGAAGGAAAGGAATGCGATGAACGATTTCGACGGTAGAAAGGTTCTGGTCACGGGCGCCAGCGGCGGTATCGGCGGGGCCACCGTGCGCCAGCTCGTCGAGGCGGGGGCGGACGTCATCGCGGCGGGCCGCTCGGTTGACGACCTGGCCGAGCTGGCCAGCAAAACGCCCTGCCGAACCCTCGCCTTCGAGCTCGGCTCCGAAGACAGCGTGCGCGAAGCGATCCACGGGTTAGACCTGTACGGGGTCGTCAACTGCGCCGGCGACGGCGGCGAGATCGCCTCCCCGATGGAAACCGACATCGACGTGTTCGATCGGGTCATGCGGGTCAACGCCAGGGGGGCGCTCCTGGTCACCAAGTACGCCTCCGCGTCGATGATCCGGCTCGGCCAAGGCGGTTCGATCGTCAATGTGTCCAGCCAGGCCAGCCTGGTGGCGCTGCGGGGCCACGTCTCCTACGGTTCGTCGAAGGCCGCGCTGGACAACATCACCCGGGTCTCGGCGCTCGAGTTGGGCCGGCACAACATCCGGGTCAACAGCGTCAATCCCACCGTTGTCATGACTCCGATGTCGGCGTGGCACTGGGGTCGAGACGACGTCGGCGGCCCGCTGCTCGCGGCCATGCCGCTCGGGCGCTGGGCCACCGAGGACGAGATCGCCGCCCCCATCGTCTTTTTGTTGAGCGACAAGGCCTCGATGATCACCGGTGTCAGCCTCCCCGTCGATGGGGGTTTCACCGCGCAATAGTGGGGGGTCCGCCCGCAACGCACGGTCGGTGGCCCGCTGCCGATGGATCGTGAGTCGCTGCCAACGGTGCGGGCGAGTCGTCTCCGACATCCCTGCCGGCTGGGCGAGTACCGCCCACTATTCCCCAGCCGAAACCACCCTGCTACGGTTCACAAACGTTTCGAAGCTGCACCCTCCCGGCAGTCGATGCCAAGTCAGGGGATGATTCATGTGAAGACCGTCAAGTTCGGCCAGCGATCCAAGGCGGCGGTGGCCACCGCCGCGTCCGCTCTGCTCTTCGCGGTGGCCGGGTGCAGCGGCGCCGAGAGTGCCTCGACGCTCACCTGGTACATGAATCCCGACGGCGGCGGCTCCGACCCCGAGGGGGGCGGGCAGGCCCAGATCGCCGCGGAGTGCACCAAGGCGGCAAACGGTAAGTACAGCATCGACATCCAGCAACTGCCCAACAGCGCCAGCGACCAAAGGCAGCAGTTGTTGAGACGGCTGGCCGCCGGTGATTCCAGCATGAACATCATGAGCCTGGACCCGGTCTTCGTGGCCGAGTTCGCCGACGCTGGTTTCCTGGCCCCGATTCCGCAAGGCAAGACCGACGCCTTCACCGCCGACACGGTCCAAGGCTCGATCACGTCCTCGACGTGGGATGGCAAGCTCGTGGCCGTGCCGTTTTGGGCCAACACCCAGCTGCTCTGGTACCGCAAGTCGGTCGCCAAGGAGGCCGGGCTGGACATGAGCCAACCGGTGACCTGGGAGCAGGTGATCGAGGCGGCCAAGAAGCAAGACAAGTTGATCGGGGTGCAGGCCTCGCTGTACGAGGGCTACACCGTGTGGATCAACGCCCTCATCGCGGGCGCCGGCGGAGAGATCGTGGAGAACCCCGAGGCTCCCGCCAAGCAGCTTCAGTTGGGCGTGGATTCGGCTGCCGGGAGGGATGCGGCCAAGATCATCGGCACCATCGCCAAGGATGGGTTGGCGGGGCCGGCGATGTCCTCCACCGACGAAACCACCGCGCTCAACACCTTCTCCAACGACGACACCTCCGGATTCTTGGTCAACTGGCCCTACGTCTGGTCGGCGTTCCCGGCCAACAAGGTGAAGTTCATCGACGACATCGGCTGGGCCCGCTACCCGCAAACCGTGCCAGGACAGGCCTCCAAACCGCCACTGGGCGGAATCAACCTGGGGGTCGGCGCCAAGACGGAGAATCCGGAGCTGGCCTACGAGGCCGTCGAGTGCATCAGCAGCGAGGCCAACCAGAAGCTCTACATGTTGGGGACCGGCAACCCGGCCGCCAAAAAGGCGGTGTACGAAGATGCCGAGGTCAAGAAGGCCTTCCCGATGGCGGAGCTGATCCGTAGCTCGCTCGACGATGCCGCCCCGCGGCCCCAAAGCCCCTTCTATGGCGAGGTCTCGACCGGGTTGCAGACCGCCTTCAGCCCGCCCAGCGCGGTCAACCCGGACACGACGCCCGGTGAGGCAGCCAAGCTGATCACCGCTGTGGTGAAGGGGGAGAAGCTGCTGTGAGCACCGCCACTCAGGAGCGCGGCTCCTCCACCAAGAAGCCGGCCGAGACGAAAAACCACGTTTCGGATCGCGCCCGGCAGGAACGCAATCTGGGCTGGAAGCTGGCCGCTCCCGCGTTCGTCATCATGCTGGCGGTCACGGCCTACCCCATCCTGCAGGCGATCTACGAATCGTTTTTCAACTATCGCCTCACCGCGCCGGACGAGCGGTCCTTCATCTTCTTGAAGAACTACGCAGTGATCCTGACCGATCCCTTGTGGTGGCAGTCGGTCGGGTTCACCGTTGCGGTCACCATTGTCACCCTCGTCGTCGAGTTCGTCATCGGGATGGCCTTCGCCATGGTGATGAACCGCATCGTGATACCGCGGCGGACCCTGCGCACCCTGGTGCTCATCCCCTACGCCATCATCACCGTGGTGTCGGCCTTCACCTGGCAGTTCATGTTCTCCACCTCCAGCGGCTTCATGAACGGCTGGCTGCACTTTCTCACCTTCGGCCTGGTACCTACCGACTTCGATTGGTTCGGCAGCACGCTACCCGCGTTTGTCGTGATCTGCCTGTCCGAGATCTGGAAGACCACGCCCTTCATGTCGCTGCTGCTGTTGGCCGGGCTGGCTCAGATCGACGGGGCCCTCGAGGAGGCCGCCCGGGTCGATGGCGCCACGTTTTGGGAGCGGCTGACCCGCGTCATCCTTCCGAACATGAAGGCCGCGATCATGGTGGCCCTGCTGTTCCGAGCTTTGGACGCCTTCCGCATCTTCGACAACATCTTCATCATGACCGGTGGCTCGGCGGGCACGAACAGCGTGTCCATCCTGGCCTACAACCAGACCATTGCCTCGGTGCAGATCGGGATGGGTTCGGCCATTTCGGTGCTCATCTTCGTGCTGGTGCTCGGCATCTGCGCACTGTTCATCAAGGGCTTCAAGGTTGATCTCGCCGCAAGCAGAGGAGGCTGAGCCGTGGACTCGAACCTTTCCACCCGGGCCAAGGTGGGATTGGGGCTGGTCGCCATCCCCATCATGCTTTGGACCCTGATTCCGCTGTTTTGGATGTTCTCCCTCTCGGTGAAGAGCGACGCCAACCTCAACGACGGTAAGTTCATCCCGCAAGGAGTCAGTTGGGACAACTACCAGCTGATCTTCACCGGGGGTGCCTCGGACCTCTTCTTACCTGCGCTGCGTAACTCCTTCATCGTATGTGGCCTAGCCACATTCATCAGCGTGGTGCTGGCGACGTTTTGTTCCTACGCCATCGCCCGGCTCGACTTTCCCGGCAAGAAGTTCGTGTTGGTCACCGCGCTGCTGGTCTCGATCTTCCCGGTCATCTCGCTGGCCACCCCGTTGTACAACGTCTGGAGCAGCATTGGGCTGTTCGACACCATCCCCGGCCTGATCATCCCCTACCTCTCGCTCACGCTCCCGCTATCCATTTGGACCCTGTCGGCCTTCTTCCAGCAGATCCCGTGGGAACTCGAGCAGGCGGCCCAGGTGGACGGCGCCACCAGCTGGGAGGCATTTCGCAAGGTCATCATCCCGTTGGCGGCCCCTGGGGTCTTCACGACCGCGATCATCGCCTTTTTCATCGCCTGGAACGACTTCGTGTTCGCCATCACTTTGACCAGCGACAAGGCGCGTACCGTCCCGGCAGCCCTCGCCTTCTTCACCGGCGCCAGCCAGTTCACCGAGCCGACGGGGGCGATCATGGCGGCAGCCATGATCGTCACCATCCCCGTCGTCGCGCTCGTGTTGATCTTCCAACGACGCATCGTCACCGGCCTCACCTCAGGCGCCGTCAAGGGCTGAACGCCCGAACTCAAAGGAGCGAAACCAGATGTCGCGTATCGTGATGGACCACCTCGTCAAGAAATACGGCGACGGGTTCGCCGCCGTGAATGACATTTCCCTCGATATCGCCGACGGGGAGTTCATGATCCTCGTCGGACCGTCGGGCTGCGGAAAGTCGACGCTGTTACGGATGGTCGTGGGTCTGGAAGACATCACCGATGGTGACCTCCACATCGACGATCGGCAGGTCAACGACCTGGCGCCGAAAGACCGCAACCTATCCATGGTCTTCCAGAACTACGCTCTCTACCCCCACCTCACGGTGTACGAGAACATCGCCTTCCCGCTAAGGCTGTCCAAGATGAGCGACGAGGTCGACGACGACGAGATCGACCGCCGGGTTCGGGAGGCTTCGGCCCTCCTCGAACTCGACGAGCATCTGCAACGCAAGCCCGCCAATCTCTCGGGTGGGCAACGGCAACGGGTCGCCATGGGTCGCGCCATCGTCCGCCAGGCCGACGCCTTCCTGTTCGACGAGCCGCTATCCAACCTCGACGCCAAGCTGCGCGGACAGATGCGCACCGAGATCGCGCGGCTGCAGCGGCGTCTGGGAATCACCACGCTGTACGTCACCCACGACCAGACCGAGGCGATGACGTTGGGCGACCGGGTCACGGTGCTCAAGCGGGGCGTGATCCAGCAGTGCGCGAGCCCGCGCGAGCTCTACGAGGAGCCGGTGAACCTGTTCGTGGCCGGTTTCATCGGATCGCCACCCATGAACTTCCTGCCCGCCAAGGTCGAGGGCGACAACCTCGTGACGCCGGTCTGCACGATCCCGGTGCCGGAATCGGTGCGCGAAGACGTCAAGGGCAAGGAACTGGTCATCGTCGGCATCCGGCCGGAATCTCTAAAGGATGCCTCGCTGGACGACGACATCGCCAACGACGCGGTGTCCTTCGAGGCGATAGTCGATGTCACCGAATGGCTGGGCAACGAGCAGTACGCCTACATCCCGTTCGAAGCGGACGCCGGCGTCCAAGACAAGCTGGACGAGTTGGATCGAGACATGGACGGTGAGGGGATGCGCACCCAGATTCTGGTCAGCCTGGACGCCCGCTCCCGGATCAGGGAGGGCGACACCGCCAATCTCGTCTTCGATCCTGCCCAGGTGCACGTCTTCGAACCCGAATCGGGAGACTGCCTCACTAGGAACGAGGAACGCGCCCAACAGATCGCGGAGGAATCCGAGGCGGACCGACGTCGAGCCCTGGAGCGTTCGCAGGAACGCGAGAAGGCGGCCGCCGCTCGCTGAGTAGGCAGACCCCGACGAGTTGACTGGGCCTGCGGCTACACTCGTGGGCGGTAGTCTCGGCTACGGTAACCGGCAAGCGAGCGTTGTGAGGTAGAGATGGTGGATAAGCGTGTTCGGCTGGCCTGTGCGGGGCTGGTCCTGGCGATGGCGGCCGCGACGGCCGGTTGCTCGGGCAACAATCCCTCCGACGCCGCGATCGTGGGTGGCACGTCGATTACTCAATCCGACGTCGACCGCAACGTCGAGGGACTCGCCGAGGCCTTCGAGCTAGACCCCTCGCGTATCAACGCCCGCAACGTCGTCGGCGCGATGATCACCGGCCTGCAGGCCGAGCAGATCGCCGCCCAGAACAACATCACGATCACCGACGGTCAGCGCGACGCCTCGCTGGCTACCGACGAGACCGGTGCCCAACTGCTTCGGGTCCCCGACGCCAAGCGGCTGGCCTACGATCTCGCCGACGCCCAGATCGTGGCCCAGCAGATCGGCGCGGAGACGTTCACCGAGCAGGCCAAGGAAATCAACGTGCGGTTGAACCCGCGCTACGGCAACTTCGAGCAGGGACAGATGACCGGCGAGACCGGGTCGCTGTCCGATCCCGTCGCCCCCGAGACCCCGCCGGCTCCCTGAGCGAGGACTCGCGTAATGGCGAACGGCAATCCCGGGCTGGGCCGCCTCGTCGCCGTCATGCACCGGCTGCGTCGCGAGTGCCCGTGGGATCGCGAGCAGAGCCACCACTCTTTGGTGAGCTACCTGGTGGAGGAAACGTGCGAGGTGGTCGAGGCCATCGAGAACGGCTCCGATGCGGACCTGCGCGAGGAGCTGGGCGATCTGCTGTTGCAGGTGGTCTTTCACGCCGCCATCGCTGAGCAGGAGCAGCGCTTCAACCTCGACGACGTCGCCGCTGAGGTGGCCGACAAGCTGATCCGACGTCATCCCTACGTGTTCTCAGACGATGCCTTGCCCGAGGACCTTCACGTCTCCTGGGAGCAGCGCAAACGCGCCGAAAAGTCCCGCCGCTCAGCGCTGGACGGCGTCCCGCGGCGGCTCTCGGCGCTGGTGCGGGCCCAAAAGGTGCTGTCCCGGGCCGCCAGCCACGGCGTCTGGCACGACGGCGGCGGCCCCGAAACCGGCAATCACGAAAGCGGCATCCCCGGGATTGACAAGCGGGCGACGTTCGGGTCCGAGGCCGAACTGGGGCAGGCCCTCCTAGCGCTCGCCGCCGGCGCCCAGCGGGACGGGTTGGACGCCGAGCAGGCGCTGCGGGCGCAACTGCGCGAACTGGAGAATCAGGTCACCGCCAGAGAGCAGAGAAGCCAACAAACGCCGGCGTCCACACCGGCTGGGCTGCCGAGGATCACGACCCGCCGGGTCTAGGCTTGGTGCAAGATCCCATTACGTAACCTGTGCTCCTGAGCTGAAAGGCAAATCCTAGTGGCAACCATCGATTTCATCGACGCCCGCGAGATTCTCGATTCACGCGGTAACCCCACCGTCGAGGTGCAGGTCATCCTCGACGACGGGGCCGAGGGCCGCGCGGCCGTTCCCTCCGGCGCCTCGACGGGCGCCTTCGAGGCCGTCGAACTGCGCGACGGCGACAAGGCCCGCTACGGCGGCAAGGGCGTGTTGAAGGCCGTCGAGAACGTCATCGAGCAGCTCGGCCCCGAACTGCTCGGCCTCGAGGCCAGCGAGCAGCGGCTGTTGGATCAGGCCATGCTCGATCTCGACGGCACCGACAACAAGGGCAACCTGGGCGCGAACGCCATCCTGGGCGTCTCCCTGGCCGTGGCGCGCGCGGCGGCGGACTCGGCCGAGTTGCCCCTGTACCGCTACCTCGGCGGCCCCAACGCACACCTGCTGCCGGTGCCGATGATGAACATCCTCAACGGCGGCTCGCACGCCGACTCCAACGTCGACATCCAGGAGTTCATGATCGCCCCGATCGGGGCCGGCTCCTTCCGCGAGGCGCTCGAGCAAGGCGCGGCGGTCTACCACGCCCTGAAGAGGGTCCTCCAGGACAAGGGGCTGGCCACCGGGCTCGGCGACGAGGGTGGTTTCGCGCCCAACCTGGAGAGCAACCGCGCGGCGCTGGATCTGATCCTCGTGGCCATCGAGGCCGCCGGGTTCACCCCCGGCACCGACATCGGCCTGGCGCTCGATGTGGCCGCCTCGGAATTCTTCGACAACGGCAGCTACGCGTTCGAGGGGGGCACCAAGACCGCCGGCGAAATGATCGACTACTACGCCGAACTGGTGGATTCCTACCCGTTGGTCTCGATCGAGGATCCGCTGAACGAGGAAGACTGGGACGGTTGGCAGGCGATGAACGAACGCCTCGGAACCCGGATCCAGATCGTTGGCGACGATCTCTTCGTCACCAACCCCACCCGGCTTCAACGCGGCATCGATAGCGCGTCGGCCAACTCGTTGCTCGTCAAGGTAAACCAGATCGGCACGCTCAGTGAGACCCTCGACGCGGTCGATCTGGCCCACCGCAGCGGCTTCCGCTGCATGATAAGCCACCGCTCGGGCGAGACCGAAGACACCACCATCGCCGACCTCGCCGTGGCCACCAACTGCGGCCAGATCAAGACCGGCGCGCCCGCTCGCTCCGAGCGCGTCGCCAAGTACAACCAGTTGCTGCGCATCGAGGAAGACCTCGACGACGCGGCCCGCTACGCGGGCGCGGCGGCCTTCCCGCGCTTCGCGAGCCGCTGATGGCGGGTGATTCCCGTCGCTCGACCCGTTCGGGTGCGGGTCCGGGTCGTGGTTCGCCACGGTCTCGGACAGCCGCCCGGACGGGTACCCGCACGAGCAGTCCCAAGACGGGGCAGCGCGCCGGGGGACCCGTCAACCCCGAGAGCACCGAGGTTCGACGAAAGCAGGGGAGCAGTTCTACCGTCCGGGTGCGGGCCATGCCGATCACGCGTCGCGCCGTCGCCCTCTTCGTGGTGCTTATCATCCTGGGGGTCAGCTACGCCTCCTCGTTGCGTGTCTACATGAACCAGCAGCGAGACCTGGCCGAGGCGCGGGTTCAGATCGACGAGCGGACCGCCGCCATCGAGTCCCTCAACGATCAGCTCGATCGGTGGAAGGATCCGGCCTACGTTCGCATTCAGGCGCGCGAACGACTGGCTTGGGTGATCCCTGGGGAGACGGGATACGTCGTGGTCGGCGAGGACGGCCAGCCGATCGACGCAAGCGCCAGCATCGGCAACCAGCGCGATGATCGAGAGCTCCCCGACGCCGACGCCTGGTGGGTCCGGATGTGGGGAGCGGTGCAGGCCGCCGATCACCCCGCGGAGAAGCCCGCCGACGAGGCCCCGGCCCCGAAAGCGTCGAAGAGCCCTCGGTGAGGGAGACCGAACCACCTCGGGGCGCCGAGTTCTCCCAGGCCGATGCGGCGGCGGTGGAGGCCCAACTCCAGCGCCCCTCCCGCGGCGTCGTCGAGGTGGCGTGGCGCTGCCCCTGCGGCAAGCCCGGGGTGTTGGCCACCGAGCCCCGGTTGCCCGACGGGACGCCGTTCCCCACCACCTACTATCTGACCTGCCCGCGGGCAACCGCCGGTTGTTCGACGCTGGAGGCCTCGGGGATGATGGCACGGATGAGTTCTCGGTTGCAGACCGATTCTGGGCTGGCGGCCGGCTATGCGGCCGCGCACCAGAACTACCTGCAAGAGCGCCGACGCCTGGGCGAGGTGCCCGAGATCGAGGGAGTCAGCGCCGGCGGGATGCCGGACCGGGTGAAATGCCTGCACGCCCTCGTGGCGCACTCCCTGTCGGCCGGGCCCGGCGTCAACCCGCTGGGTGACGAGGCCGTGACCGCGCTGGGGGAGTTCTGGCGGCGCCCGTGCCTGCCCGGGTTCAGCCCTTCGCCGACGCCGGATTTCGACGCGTGACTCGCGTGGCCGCCATCGACTGCGGCACCAACTCGATCCGCCTCCTCATCGCCGAGTCGGCGCCCGGCCCGGCCGAGGCGGCCATGGTCGAGGTCGACCGTCGGCTCGAGATCGTCCGCCTCGGCCAAGGGGTCGACGCCGCCAAAGAGTTCCACCCCGAGGCCCTCGAGCGCACCTTCGCCGCCACCGAGTCCTACGCGTCGGCGATCAGGGAAGCCGGCGTGTCTAGCACCGCTGTCCGCTTCGTCGCCACGTCGGCCGCGCGAGACGCCGCCAACCGGGAGGCCTTCTTCGCCGGGATCGAGCAGCGCCTCGGCGTGCGCCCCGAGATCATCACCGGCGACGAGGAGGCACGGCTCAGCTACGACGGCGCGGTCGCCGGAGTAGGACCGCAACCCGAACCGGTGCTGGTGATCGACATCGGTGGTGGCTCCACCGAGCTGATCGTCGGGCGCGGCGGCCGGCTCGAGCAGGCGGTCTCGCTCGACCTCGGCTCGGTGCGGCTGCGAGAGAGAATTCTCAGCGCCGACCCGCCCACCGCCACCCAACTCGCCAACGCCCGCAAACTCGTCGACGGCCAGCTCGAAGCCCATCTTGACCTCGCTGGCGTGCAGACCTGGATCGCCGTGGCCGGCACGGCAACGACGCTGGCCGCCATGTACCTGGGCTTGCAGGCCTACGATCGTCGAGCCGTACACGGGTGCCGCATCCCGATCGCCGACGTCATCGGCCTGTGCGAGAGGGTGGCCTCCTCCACGGTGGCCGACCTGCGCGCGGTTCCTTCGATGCACCCCAAGCGCGCCGACGTCATCTCGGGCGGAGCGCTGATCTGTGGGCAGATCGCCCGCCGACTCGGCGTGGCCGAGCTCATCGTCAGCGAGGCCGACATGCTCGACGGCATCGCCGCCAAGCTGCTCGATGGCCAGTAACCCCAAGCGCGGTCTAGGATCGGACGGGCAATCGCAGCAGTAGTGGCCCCCGTAGCCCAATGGCAGAGGCAGGCGGCTTAAAACCGCTCCAGTACGGGTTCGAGTCCCGTCGGGGGTACCACGCGGAGGTGGCACGGCAATGAGCGCCGACGACCCGGAATCGCTGATCCGCTGGCTCGATGTTTGCCGCCATCCGCGACATCGATATCGCGACGCTCGACCCCCACCTGCCTCGGTTCGTGGCCAAGCTCGAGGACTCGTGGAACTGAACTCCGGTTTTACGGGCGGAAAAATTGTCAGAGCGTCCTGATTGAGTTGGATTATGGAAGGGACCATTCGCGGCATTGCTGATCGGCTGCTGGCGGCTGTGTCGGCGGAGCGCCGCGCGCAGGTCGAGCAGTTGCAGGTAGTAGCGGAGTTGGTGGACGCTTCGGGTGGGGTGGCGCCGATAACGCTGGCCGGGGGTGAGCGGTTGAAGACGTCCGGCGCGGATGGCACGCCGGAGGTGGCGGAGTTCCTGGTCCCGGAGCTGTCGGCGATGCTGGGCGTCGGAGAGGCGTCGGCGTGGCATCTGATCAACGATCTGATGAATCTGCGGCACCGCCATCCTCGGGCGTGGGCGGCTCTGGGTGGTGAGGGCGGCGATCGGCCGTTGATGCGGCTTGGCAGGCTCGTAAAGTCGCCTCGATGTGTGCGGCTGCTGAGCTTGGGCGCGGACGCGGCCCGGTGGGTGGATTTGCGGTTGGAGTCCTCGTGGGGTCGGTTGGCGTGGGGTCGGATCCGCCGCAAGGCTGAGGGGTTGATCCTGTCGGCCGATCAGGCGTTGGCGCGGCGCCGCGCCGAGGCTCGGAGGGCCGAGCGGTACGTGTACGTGCGGCATGAGGGCGACGGGTCGTCGATGATGGTGGCGCGGATGGGCACCGCGGATGCGGTGTGTTTGAGTCGGGCAATCGACGCGATCGCGAATTCGATGGTTCTCGAGGGTCGCGGCGAGCCGCTGCGGGAGTTGAGGTCGGAGGCGTTGGGTGAGCTGGCTCGCCCATCCGAAGGGGGCACCTTGCCTTCGCAACGATCTACGCTGGTCGTGCATGTCAGCCGTGAAACCGTGGAGGCCGGTGGCGGGGTGGCCCGCGAGGACGCGGTGGGCCCGTTGCTGGTGGAGCAGGTGCGTCAGCTGTTGGCCCATGATCGGGTCCGGGTGGTGCCGGTGCTCGATCTGGTTGGTGATGCGGGGGCGGATGGCTACGAGATCGCGGATCGGATGCGCGAGCAGGTGCGGATCCGGGATCCGTTCTCGGTGTTCCCGTTCTCGACCACGCGTTCGGTGCATGCTGATCTTGATCACTCCGAGCCTTTCCGAACCGGCGACCAGCCGATGGAGCCTCCGCCGGGCCAGCCTCCCCCGCCGCAAACCCGGCCGTCCAATTTGGGCCCCTTTGGACGGCTTGAACATCGGGCCAAAACACACACCGGCTGGCAGATGATCCAGACCGAGCCGGGAGTCTTCGAATGGCGATCACCGTTCGGCTACCGGTATCGGGTCGCTCGCGGCTACACCGAAGCACACCAGGCATACGATGTGGCGGGCCCGGAAGCGCAAGGAGGTGTCGTGGAGTTCGGCACGCCGCCCTGCCTTGCCGTAGTCGACTATGCCGCCTGAGGATTCGTAAACCGGCTCCACCACTCGGACGGTCGAGTCCACCCCCTGCCCTTGGGTTGCGTGGCAGCATTGGGGCACGACGAGGCCATCGCCTCGACATTAGACCGGTACGGGCGATAGGCCCCAAAGACAAGGACTCAACATGCCAGGTGAGGTTTCCGAGACCGCCAAGATGACGACGCAAGGCAACACCGACGGCGGCGTGGGCATGGACGACGGCGTCCCGCCAGCGGCGGACGCGGGGCAAGTACCCGACGGCCAACCCAAGGAATACCCCTCGGGCGAGCATGCTGATGTGGACCGTGAGAGCCACGACAGCTCTTAGCACCCACGGGGGTTCCCCCGCGATCTCCCCGATTTCGCGAGCGTGGCGATTGCGCCCTCTGACCGGGCCGTCTCGGCTACGATGTAACACCTCATCACGGGGCAACCCCTGATTCCCCCCGGACGTGGGGGCGCTGGGGAAACAAAGCTGGTTGAGCAGACGTTGCTCCATATAACGCGAGCAACAAGGAGGACTGGATGTTCCAAAGTAAGAACCCGATCCTGACCCGATCGGAATCGTTCAACGGTCGCGGATCGGTGTCCGCCGATCAGCAGTACGGGCAAAGCACGGGCCAGTACCGCCAGACCCAATACGAGCAGTACCCCAATCAGCAGGGGCAGTACAATGAACGCTCCCAGCAGCGTCGCCAGCCCGGACAGTTCGAGCCGCACCGCGACTCGCAAAGCGATGCGCGGGGCGTGATGACCCTGGACGATGTGCTGACCAAGACCGCCGTCGTCATGGGCACCCTCGTGGCTGTCGCCGCACTCGCGTGGCTGCTCGTTCCCGAGCCGTTGACCATGCCGGTCATGATCGTCTCGGCCCTCGTCGGCTTCGTGACGGTGCTGTTCGTCGTCATTCGTCGCGGGGTGAACCCCGTCACCGCGATGGTCTACGCCGCCATCGAAGGCGTCTTCATCGGCATGTTCAGCCGGGTGTTCGAGAGCTTCTACCCGGGCATCGTAGTCCAGGCAGTGCTCGCCACCTTCGTGGTGGCCGGCGTCGTGCTGGCCGCCTACAAGTTCACGGGGTTCCGCGTGACGGAGCGCTTCAAGAAGATCGTCATGATCTCGACCATCGCCTTCGCGGGAGCCGTGCTGCTCAACTTCGGGCTGAGTTTCGCCGGCATCGACATGGGCCTGCGTGCCGGCATTACCGGTCCGGTCAGCCCGTTGGCCATTGGCGTCTCGCTGCTGGCCGTGGTGTTGGCGACGTTCAACCTGGTGATGGACTTCGACATGATCGAGAACGGCATTCGCAACCGGGCTCCGGCCTCGCAGTCGTGGGTGGCCGCCTTCGGCATCACCGTGACCATGGTGTGGCTCTACACCGAGATCCTGCGGATCATCTCCTACTTCCGCCGGTAACCGACTCGCTTCTCAGCAACACGGGCGACCACTTTCGAGTGGTCGCCCGTTTTTGTCTACCTAGAAGTTTTGCTTTTGTTGGAAGCCGGTTATGCAGCTGTCGAGGTGCTTTTCCAGCAGCGCCCGGGCCCCGCCGGTCCACCCCAGTGACCGCCACTGTTCGAGCGGTACCCACCGGGCGTCCGCCGTTGTTCCGCCTCGATCGAGGACTTCGGCCTCGGTGGGATCGTCCACCCGTCCGGTGAACACCAACCGAACCGCGTGAAAGTCTTCGAGGACCCCGTGGGGCGCTCGGCCGATCCAGTGATCTGACTGCACGTCCAAAAGCATGGGGTCGACGAGTCGCTGAGCGGTTTCTTCCTCGGCCTCGCGGACAACGGTCACCGCGGGTTCCTCGCGCGGTTCGACCCCGCCGCCGGGAAACCCCCACTGGCCGGCCGCGCCGGTCTTGGAGGAGAACTGCGTCGCGAGCACGCCGCGGTCGGACAAAACGATCGTGTAGGCGGCAATACGCTGGCGAGTGATGGGCGGCGCCGAATCGGCCGGGGTGGCGTAGTCGGCCGGTAACCGCGTCGGGCGATACGTGGCGATGTCCGCGGTGAGATCGCCGACGATGAGTTCGAGAACGATGTCGTCGCTCGTGCGGTAGCTGCTGTAGGCGCGCTGGATCACGTACCCCCGCTCCAACGCGGCACGGTACGGATCCTCCCCATGAGCCAGCCGATGACGGTAGGCCACCTGGAGAGAGGAACAGGAGCGGCCAACGATCTGCATCTTTCAATAATGCCGCACTTGCACCAATCGAGGTTGCGGAGTGTGAAAGTGAGTTCGATCCTCTTGGCCACTAGCGCGTAGCCTGTCCCGATGAGCTCCGACACCGATCAGACAACCTCCCAGCCTCGCCTGGGCAAACTCGCAAGCCCGGTGTGGGTGTTTCGGACGGTCTCGATCGCCGAAGCCATCACCTGGACGTTGTTGCTGAGCGGGATGTTCGCAAAATACGTCACCCAGACAACCGAGCTCGGGGTCCGTATCTTCGGCACGCTGCACGGAGCGGTCTTTTTGGCCTACTGCGTCACAGCGGTACTTGTCGGGATCGATCAGCGGTGGACCACCGGTAGGAAGGTACTGGCATTGGCATGCGCCATCCCGCCGTTCGCGACGATCGCCTTCGACCGTTGGGTCGAAAAGCGCGGCCTGATCGACGACTCGTGGCGCCTGCGCACGATCGAGCCTCGCGGCCCGTTCGAGAAGCCGGCGGGTTGGGCGCTTCGCCGCCCGGCGCTCGGTGGCCTGTTGGCCGTGGTCCTGGTGGCGGCCCTCTTCAGCGTCGCCCTCATCCTGGGCCCGCCGATCGGTGGCTAATTTGGTCTCGCAGTCTCGCAGTCTCGTTGCCTTGCCGGATTCGGTCTGACGGCTGGATTACAGTGGTGAGGTGATCAAGTACCTCGGCTCGAAGCGCCAGCTCGTGCCCGTACTGGGTCAGGTCGCGAGCGCCGTCGGGGCGAGGACCGCCCTGGACCTGTTCACCGGCACCACGCGGGTGGCCCAGGAGTTCTGCCGCCGCGGTGCCGAGGTGTGGGCGGTGGACACCGCGGCCTACAGCCGGGTGCTGGCCCAGACGCTCGTCGAGACCGACGCGGCCGACGTCGATCTGGTGGAACTCAGCCAGGCCCTCGCCCGGTTGACGGCCCTGCCCGACGTGGACGGCTACATCACCGAGAACTACTGCCGCCAGGCCCGCTACTTCCACCCCGACAACGGCGTTCGGATCGACGCCATCCGCCAGGGCATCGACGATCTCTACGGTGATTCCAAGCTGCGCCCGATCCTGTTGACGAGCCTGTTACTGGCCGCCGACGCGGTGGATTCGACCGTCGGCCTGCAGATGGCCTACCTCAAGCAGTGGGCCCCGCGGGCCTTGCGCCCGCTGACGCTGAAAGTGCCCGGGCTCACCCCTGGCCGCGGGCACGCCATCTGGGGCGACGCCCTGGAACAGGTCGGCCGGTTGCCCAAGGTCGACCTGGCCTACCTCGACCCGCCCTACAACCAGCACCGCTACCGCAGCAATTACCACCTGTGGGAAACCTTGATCCGCTGGGATTTCCCCCAGGTCTACGGCATCGCCCGCAAGCGGGTCGACTGTCGCGACGAGGCGACCAAGAGCCCGTTCAACTCCCGGCCACGGATCCGAGCCGCGCTGGCGAGCATCATCGCGGGGGTGCGGGCCGAGCTGATGGTGTTGTCGTACAGCAACGAGGGTTTCGTGCCCCTCGCCGAGATCGAGGAGCTGTGCACGGTCCGCGGGCGGCAGGTGAGCACGCTCAGCTTCGATTCGCGCCGCTACGTGGGCGCGCTCATCGGCGTGCACGATCTCCGGGGCAAGCGGGTGGGCCAGGTCAGCCACACCAGGAACGTCGAGCACATGATCCTCAGTGGCCCGGCCCAGACGGTGGCCGCCGCGGTAGCCGCCGTCGAAGCCGGAGACTCGCTCGCGGGGCTGCCCGCATGAAGGTCGTGCTGGCTCAGCTCAACAGCGGGGCGGATCCGGGCCTGAACCTGCAACGAGCCAAGATCGCCATCCAGCACGCTCAGGGGGTCGGCGCCGACCTGCTCGTCCTGCCCGAGGCGATGATGTGCGCGTTCGGCAACCCGCTGGGCAGTGTCGCCGAGCCGGTCGACGGCCCTTGGGCGAGCGGGCTGCGGGAGGCGGCCGCCAACGCCGGGCTCGTTGCCGTGGCGGGCATGTTCACCCCGGGAACCGGGCGCCCACCGGGCAGGCGCATCCGCAACACGACGGTCGCCGTCGGGGCCGAGGTGGCGGTTGCGTACGACAAGATCTACCTCTACGACGCCTTCGGGTTCGCCGAATCCGAGACCGTCGAGCCCGGCAGCCAGCCGGTGACCTTCGAGGTGGCGGGACTCACGGTGGGCCTGGCGACGTGTTATGACATCCGGTTTCCCCGGTTGTTCGTCCACTACGCCCAGCAGGGCTGCGACGCCGTCGCGCTCGTCGCCTCGTGGGGGGCCGGGCCGGGGAAGGCGGAGCAGTGGGACATCCTCGTGCAGGCGCGCGCGCTCGATTCGACGTGCTGGCTGCTGGCCTGCGGGCAGGCCGATCCGGCCACCGCCAACGTGGCCGCCGTGGCCGGCGCCCCGACCGGCGTCGGGCACAGCGCGATCGTCGCCCCGGCGGGCGAGGTGGTGGCACAGGCCGGCGCAGCGAGCGAGTTTCTGGTCGCCGACGTCGACGGCGATCGGGTGCATAGCGTGCGGGAGAAGCTGCCGGTTGTGGCCAACCAGGTCTCGGGCGAGGACTGGCGTTGACGCTGGGCACGATCTGGGCGCGCATCCTCGCCGAGCAGGCGGTGTTGGGCCCCGGTCAGAGCCTGCTTCTCGGCCTCGTCGCGTCGGCACTCGTGGCGGCGCCGTTCACCTGGCCGCTCGTGCGGATGCTGGTGACGATCACCCACGAGGGCGGGCACGCGTTCGTCGCCCTAGTCACGGGGCGAAAGCTGCGGGGCATCACCCTGCATCGCGACACCTCCGGGGTCACCGTCAGCTCCGGTCCAGCGAACGGCCCCGGCATGGTGGCGACGCTGGCGGCGGGCTATCCCGCGTCGGGGATCGCCGGGCTGGCGTCGGCGTGGGTGCTCGGCGCCGGGCACGCGGTCGGCTTCTTGTACGTCGTGCTCGCGATACTCGCGCTCATGCTCATCCAGATCCGCAACGGCTACGGGCTGCTGGTGTTGCTCGTCGTCGGCGGCGGGGTCTTCGCCGCCTCCTGGTACGGCAGCGATGAGCTGCTCACCTGGTTGGCTCAGCTCCTGTGTTGGCTCTTGCTGCTGGCCGCTCCCAGGCCGGTGCTGGAGCTGTACCGGGCCCGGAATCGTCGATCCCGCGCCAGCGATCCGGCTCAGCTGGCCGCCCTGACCCGGATCCCGCAACTGCTGTGGACGACCGGCTTTCTTATTGTCACGATCGGATGCCTGCTGGCCGGGGCCTGGCTGATGTTGCCCATCCAGGAGTGGGTGGCCAGCCGAAGCCCCCACTAAGCTGAAACGCATGAAGGTGATCAAGACCGTGCTGGTCGTGTTGGGGTTGTTGGTGCTGGTGGCTGGCGGAGTGCTGCTGGGCAGCAACGTCACCGACATCAACGAGCTATACGCCGCGGCGAACGCGAACCGCAGCGTGGCGTTCGAGAATCCTCTGCGCCTGATGCTCATCATGGCTGGGGTGGTCCTCGTGGGCGGCTTTCTGCTCGGCGTCGGCGTCACCCTGCCGCGGCGACGGTTGGTGAACCGCCCGGGCGACGATCGCCTGCCCGCGGTGAAGCCACACGGGGTGAGGTAATTCGTGGTCAGGCAGTCGTGATCGCTCCCAAGTTCGCTCGCCCCTTGGCGGCGCTGTCCATGACTGCCGTTCTGCTGGTGGGCGCCTGTTCAGCTCCAGGCGGCCCGCCACACGGCAACCCACCGGCGCCGTCGGCTGATTCGGCGGAGCCGACACCGGCTGCGCCTAGCCCGGCTTCCTCCTCTCCCAGCAAGAGCCAACGCCTCAACCCGAAGGAGCAACAATCCGTGGATGCCAAACTGCGCGCGGCGGCGTGGGACAACGACGTGCAGGCCGCGAGCGCGCTCATCGAGAAAGGCGCCGACGTCAACGCCCAGGACGAGACCCAACAGTCGGCCTACCTCATCGCCACGAGCGAGGGTCATCTGGAGTTGTTGAACCTTACCCTGGCCAACGGTGCCAAGATCAACGATAAGGACAGCTGGAACGGCACCGGGTTGATCCGGGCGGCCGAGCGAGGCCACCATCTCGTCGTCGGTCGGCTGTTGCAGGCCGGCATCGATAAGGACCACGTCAATCGCATCGGCTTCCAGGCCGTCCACGAGTCGGTGTGGCTCGGCAAGAACGACGCGAACTACGCCGCCACCATCCGCGCCCTGATCGCGGGTGGGGTCGAGCTCGATAAGAAGTCGCTAGAGCAGGGACTGAGCCCGCTGCAGATGGCCCAACGACGAGGTTTCGCGGACTCCGAAAAGATCCTCACCGAAGCAACGTCGGGAACGAAGATCGACGACCCGGACGCGACGCTGCTGCGAGCGGCCGAAGACGGCGACGCGACGTTGGCCGCGCGAGCGTTGCGGGCCGGCGCCGACATCGAGACCAAGGACTCGAAGGATCGCACCGCCCTGCTGCTCGCGGTCACCGAAGACAAGCTCGCGACGGCTCGCGTGCTGGTGGCCATGGGAGCCGATCCCGACGCCGTGGACGCCCAGAGCGACACCCCGTGGTTGGTCACCGGAGTCACCGGCAGCACGGAGATGGCCGAGATCTTGCTCGCGGTCGGCCCCGACCTCGGCCTGCTCAATCGCTACGGCGGCACGTCGATCATCCCGGCCAGCGAGCGCGGCCACGTCGACTACGTCCGCCGGGTCGCCAGGACCGGCATCGACCTCGACCACGTCAACAGGTTGGGCTGGACGGCCCTTCTCGAGGCCGTGATCCTGGGCGACGGCGGCAAGAACCATCAGGAGATCGTGCGGATCCTGTTGAAGGCCGGGGCCGACAAGTCCATCGCCGACAAGGACGGCGTGACCGCCTTGGAGCACGCCCGCTCCCGCGGGCAAACCGAGGTCGCGAAGCTGCTCGGTTAATGTCGCTGTGGCGGCTGCTGCGCGGGACTGGCGCCTCGACGGCGTTCGGCTCCGAGTTGGCGAGCAGAGCCTACCTTGGGTTCCGTAACGGCCCATTTTGAGAGGTCGTCGCTTCGCGTTGGCCTAGGGTTCGACGATGAGGCCGTGGCTAGCGCTGCCTGCGTCATGTGATGCCGCGTGCCCCTGCGCTGTCGCTGGTCCTACATGTTCTTCGCGCGGAGTCGCTCGGGATGGTCGAATACGGTACCACAAACCATTCCACGGAGTCCTCGCATCGATTCGTCGTAGAGTGCACGGATCTGCCGCCAGTCGGTGTCCTCATCGCGCGCCGCATCGCAGTGCACGGCCTGAATCGCCGCTTGAGTTGGTAAGAGCCGGGCCGGTTCGCCGCCAGGCAGTCTCGCACGAGGGCATGACCTTCGTCGATCAGCTCGCGGTTCCACTTTTTTCTGTCCTGTTCGGGGATCTTGCAGCTCGGCGCTCGGCTAGAACGACTAGTCGCGTTAGACTAGCTTGATGCAGCCTGTTCGTTTGTTCATATTGGGTGCCCTGTCGGAGGGGGGCCCGATGCACGGCTATCAGATCCGCCAGGACGCTCTCCGAGATCAAGCTGAATGGTGGAGCGATGTGAAGCCGGGCTCCCTTTACAGCGCCCTGCACCGGATGACCGATGAGGGACTGGTAGAGGTCGAGCGCACCGAGACGCCCCAAAACTCGCCTCAACGCACGATCTACCGCATCACCGCGGCCGGACGCCGAGAACTCATTGCCCAGCGCAACGAAGCGTTGCAACGGGTGGTGTTTGCGGTTGATCCTGTGGACCTGGCCCTACGGTACGTCTCCGACCTGGCCACACACGAGCTGGGCGAAATGCTCAGGTCTCGTCACACCGCCCTGGTGGAGCGTCTGGCCATCCATGAAGCCGCGTACGCGTCATCGAAGCAACACCTCGTGGGGTTCGAGCCGATCACCTTTCGACACGTGCTACAACGACTGCGCACCGAGGTGCAGTGGCACGAACAACTCCTTGCCGAACTGACCGTCCAAGACACCAACGACGTCCCACCATCACCGGATGGCGTTTCAGCGCACCTCACCCACACGCCCTGATCCAACGAGGAAAGGTCACAACACATGAATATCGCCGTCATTGGAGCCGCCGGCCGTACCGGAACCCTCATCATCGCCCAGGCCGCCACCGCCGGACACCGCGTCACGGCCCTGGTTCGAGACACCGGCAAATACCAACCGCCCGCGGGCGGGGTTGTGGCCCATCGGGTCGATGTGCTGGAGCCCCCTTCGCTTCAGGGGCTCTTCGTCGAGGCCGATGCCGTGATCTATGTCGTTGGGCCAGGCAACGGCAAGGAACCGACTGAGGTCTATTCCCGCGGGATGGCCAATGTCACTGCCGAGATGCACCGCGCCGGCGTGCGCCGCCTAGTCACCGTCAGTGCGGTACCCGCCTCGCTTGCGCAGGAGAAGAACCTGTTCGAGCGGTGTCTGTTGCACCCCATCCTGTGGCGGTACTTCGGTCCCAGCTACGCCGACCTCCGCATCATGGAGGAAGCTCTCCGCGGCACCGACGGCATCGACTGGACCATCGTGCGCCCGCCACTGCTGACCGACGACCCACCGGCCGGTACCCACCGCTCAGCCATCGACTCACACCTGAAAGGGGTCAAGAAGATCAGCCGAGCCGACTTGGCCACCGCCATGCTTCATGCCGCCACCGACGACGCCCTGATCGGTCACGTCGTGACCGTATCGGTGTAAAGAAGGTGCTCGATCATGGAACGCGAACGACTCCTCGCATGGAATGTGGAACTCCAATACGCACATCACGCCTTGGAGCGCGCACTGAACGAGGCCCGGATATCGATCGCCACCGTGGCGCCCCTCGACTCCCTCAGCAACGATCTCACCCTTCACTGCCGCGGATTCTGCTCCGCCCTCGATGATCATCACCGCAGCGAAGACGCCGCCCTGTTCCCTCGGCTCTTGGCAGACGCACCAGAACTCCGCGACGCCATCGCCGTACTCATGCAAGACCACCGCACCCTGGCCAGCCTCCTCTCCGAGTTCGAGGAGTTGTTGATCGGCTCCGACATTGCCAACGACGTCGCACGAGACGGGTTGGATGCCCAGCTCGACCGGATTGAGGCGGTGATGAAGAAACACTTCAGCGACGAGGAAAGACACCTCCACACCATGCTACGTACCCTCACCGCCGACGCCACCGAAAAGGAAGCACTCCTCGGGTCACCGCCGCCCTAGCAGGAGGGTCTGTCGCTTGCACGGTGTAAGTGGCTCTACGGCCCAGTTGGGCAGGAAGGGTGATGATGACCAACACACTGGATGCTATGGACTCAGCATCATAGAAGTTGCCCGCGAAGGCTGATGAGCCGAGCTCGCAGCTAAAGCTGTCGGCCGAGGAGATCGCCGTGGTCGACGGGCTGGTCCGCCGGCCAGGGATCAAGGCGTGGCGTCGACCGGCCCGAACGGGTTGCTCAAGGCGTTGACCAGAGCCGTGATCGAAGCGGCTTTGGATGAAGAGATGGCCGAGCATGTGGGCCATGGCAAGCACGCGGTCGAGGGGGGCGGAACGGGGGCAACTCCCGCAGACATACGGAAAGTTGGGGCGCAGTGGGCATTGGTAGTTCGATGACGCTCGAGAACTTGGCCGTGACGCCACCGCGCCGGGGAAGCACCGACAGCCCTATAGCAACGTCGAAGAGGCGAAACGCCGTGTTCGCCGGAACCACAAGGGCCTGGATGGAGGCCAGCTGATCTCCGAACTCTCGCTCGGGTTCTGGCATCAGATGGTGTCTCAGAAGCAGAAGTTTCTTTGGCCGGACCTTGCATCGGCGTTCCCGCATGCCCCAGATCGCAACCAGGCGACCGTCCAGGACCCGGTCCGGCGCTTGCGGGAATTCCGCAACCGGATCGGCCACCATCACCGCATCTGGTCCGAAAACCCGCAAGACCGATACGACGATCTTCTTGCCGTCACCGGGTTCATAGATACGGGATTATCCAAGTTTATTGACCAGCACAGCCGCGTCCCAATGATGCTCAGTCGTCAACCCTGAGCGCAGCATAAACTCGGCTCAGTTGCAGGTGACTCCGGTAGCGTGGATGGGGCAGTAGCCGCCGGGGTTCTTCGCCAGATACTGCTGGTGGTAGGCCTCGGCCAGGTAGAAGTCGCCCGAGGTGGCGATCTCGGTGCTGATCTCGCCGTAGCCCTTGGCGTTGAGCGCCTGCTGGAAGTCCTGGCGCACCTTTTCGACGGTCTCGGCCTGCTCGGCGCTGGCGGTGTAGATGGCCGAGCGGTACTGGCTGCCGACGTCGTTGCCCTGGCGTAGCCCCTGGGTGGGGTCATGATTCTCGAAGAACGCCTTGAGCAGGTCGGCGTAGCCGATCTTCTCGGGGTCGAACGCGACGCGAACGGCCTCGGTGTGGCCGGTCCGGCCCGAACACACCTCGTCGTAGGTGGGGTTGGGGGAGTAGCCGCCCTGGTAACCGACGGCGGTCGAGGTGACGCCGTCGAGGCCCCAAAAAAGCTTCTCGGCTCCCCAGAAACAGCCCATGCCGAAGTAGGCGAGCTCGGAGCCCGCCGGTGGCGGTTCGATGGGGGTGTCGAAGATGACGTGCTTGACAGAGCCCTTGAGCACGGGCTCGTCGCTGCCCGGGAGGGCGCGTTCGGGCTCGATCATGGTGGCGGCGCGGCGGAAGCTGAACATGCTTCCGAGTCTAGGCGAGGCTTTCAAGCGACCAGTCGATCGGCTCCGCGCCCTGAGCCACCAGGGCATCGTTGGCCCGGCTGAAGGGTCGCGAGCCGAAGAAGCCGCGGGACGCCGACAGGGGCGAGGGATGCACGCTGGCGATATGCGGCACCGGCGGGTTGGCCTCGTCGAGGGTCGGGATCAACGACTGGGCGTCGCGTCCCCACAGGATCGCCACGAGCGGGCCCCCGCGGGCGACGAGCGCCTCGATGGCGGTCTGGGTGATCTGCTCCCAGCCCTTGCCGCGGTGGGAGCCGGAGTTGCCGGGCTCGACGGTGAGCACGCGGTTCAGCAGCAGCACGCCGCGCTCGAACCACGGGCTCAGGTCACCGTGCGGGGCGGGGGCGATGCCGAGATCGGACTCGAGCTCGCGGTAGATGTTGGCCAGGCTCCGCGGAACGGGACGGACATCGCCCGCCACCGAGAACGACAACCCGACCGCGTGGCCCGGTGTGGGGTAGGGATCCTGACCCACGAGCAGAACGCGGACCCGTTGGATCGGCAGCGTGAACGCCCGCAGGACGTTGTTTCCCGCCGGCAGGTACCTGCGGCCCGCCGCGGTCTCGCCGCGCAGGAAGTCCCCCATGGCGCTCACGTTGTCCGCCACCGGGGCGAGGGCCTCGGCCCAGTCGGGGGCGATCAGATCAGCGAGCGGCTTGGGCGTCATCGGTGGGCTCCTGCGTCACGTTGTCCGGTGGCTTCTCATTCGAGTCCGGCGAGCTCACCGGGGGCGGGGCGCCGTCGACTCCCGGGACCCCGCCGGGCATCCGGAGGCTGACGAGCATGGCCACCCCGAGGAGCATCGCGCCCGTCACGAACGCGACCGACATCGAGACCTGATCGGCCAAAAGGCCAGCGACCAGCGGCCCGATGATGGCGCCGACGTCGGAGGTCATCGAGAACACCGCCACGGGCGTACCGCTGCGCGCCCCGGCGGCGTCGCCCACCGAGGACGCGGGAGCCGTGCCGAGCATGGAGGCCCCCACCGCGTAGACGCACAACACCACGATGAGCACCCAGATGTTGGGCACGAAGGCGATGGCCACCATGGACGTGGCGGACAAGCCGGAGCCCAGGATGATGGCCTGTTTGCGGCCGACGGTGTCGACGAATTTACCGGCGGGGGCGAGCGCGATCGCCTGCGCAACGGCGGCGATGGCGAAGGCGATGCCGGTCCAGGTGGGCTCGCGCCGCAGACCCTCCACCACCAAGACCGGGATCAGGGCCGAGCGGACGCCGAAGGAGTTCCACCCTTGCGCGAAGTTGGCCACGAGCGCCGCCTGGTAGCGGCTGTCCCGCAGCACCTCGCGGAACGGCCGGGCCGGGGCCACGTCGGCCTTGGCGGCGCGATCGCCCGGCGGGTTGAGCAACAGCAGGCCGATCGTGCCCGCCACCGCGAGCGTCGCGGCGTAGAAGAAGAAGGGTGCCGTGAGCGAGATCTTGGACAAGAGTCCACCCAGCGCCGGCCCGGCCATGCCGCCGAGGAGGAAACCGCCCTGAAAGAAGCTCTGCGCTCGGCCGCGTCGCGTCGCGTCGACGCTGTTCAGCAGCAGCGTCATAGCCGACACCGTGAACATGGCCGAGCCGATGCCACCGACGCCGCGCATGATCAACAGCTGTTCGTAGTTGGCCGCCAGACCGGAGACGGCCGAGGAGGCGGCGACGATGTAGATGCCGACGGCCAGGACCACCCGTTCGCCCCACCAGTTGATCATCCGTGCCGTGAAAGGGCTGATGATCAGGCGCATAAGGGCGAAGACCGAGACGACCATCCCGACCTCGAAGTTCCCCACCCCGAAGCTGCGGGCGAACACCGGCAGGACGGGGATGACCACGCCGAAGCCGAGCATCACGCAGAAGGCGATGAGGGCGAGCACGATCACGTCGCGAGGCAGCGTCGAGCGCTGCCGGACCCACGCCTTGGCTCGGGCGGGACCGGGGAACTGAAGTTTTGGCATCGGGGCAAAGATAGCTCGCTTGGTTGCCTCACCGGAAAAGCCTTCGGGGGCCGTTAGGCTGGAGTGGACAGCGCGGCTGACCCCACCCTGTCCGAGGCACCCCTCGGGACCCATCTGATTCACGAAAAGGAACGCCTGTGGCTAGCGGCACCGAAGCCAAGAAGCAGCAAGGCAAGCAACAAGCGCTCATCGAGACGGACGCGCAAACCGAGGTAGGTGCGGCGGCGAAGCGCGACGAGAAGGAGCGACTCAACTCCGAGAAGCGCGACGAGAAGGAGCGACGCAACTCCGAGAAGCGCGACGAGAAGGAGCGACGCAACGCCGAGAAGCACGCCGCCCGCTCACGCGTCGAAATCGAGGATCCGACTCAACTGGGTCTGCCGGATCCGAACCTCGCTCCCGACAACGCCTTCGACCGAGCGGTGCCGAAGCCGGTCCAGGTGGCGGCGTCTTGGTCGTGGCGGGTGATCGTGATCGGCGCGGCCGTCGCGGGGGTCGGCTGGGCTCTGCGTTACATGTCGGAGCTGGCGGTTCCGTTGGCCGTGGCGATCCTGCTCACCGCCATGCTCCACCCGGTGACCAAGCTGCTGCGCAAGACGGGCATACCGCACGGGGCGGCGGTCGCGATCTCCATCGTCGGCGGTCTCCTCGCCGTGGGGGGAGCGATCACCGGCATCACCGCCGTGATCGCCGGTGGCTATGAATCGCTGGCCGACCAAAGCCTCGGCGGCATCCGACAGTTGATCGCGTGGTTGAACTCCGGCCCGTTGCAGATCAACGGGGCCCAGATCAACGACCAGCTGAGCAACCTCAAGGATTGGTTGTTGAACTCCAAGTCCACCATTGCGGAGTACGCCGCCACCGTGGGTAGCTCGATCGGGCATTTTTTCGCCGGCCTGGCCCTGATGCTGTTCTCGCTGATCTACTTCCTGCACAACGGCCGCCAGATCTGGACCTTCATGCTGAAGTTCCTCCCCAGCGCTGCTCGCCAGCGCGCCGACATCGCCGCGAAGCACGGCTGGCATTCCCTGGTCTCCTACGTGCGGGCCACGGTGCTCGTCGCGGCGGTGGACGCGATCGGCACCCTCATCGGGGCCCTCATCCTCGGCGTTCCGCTCGCTCCCGCGCTGGCCGCCCTGGTCTTCCTCGGCGCCTTCATCCCGCTGGTCGGTGCCTTCGTGTCTGGCACCATCGCGGTCGCCGTCGCACTTTTGGCGCTGGGACCGATCAAGGCCGCCATCATGCTGGGGGTCATCGTCGGCGTCATGTTCATCGAGGGTCACTTTCTGCAGCCCTTCCTGCTCGGGAAGGCGGTCAAGCTGCATCCCCTGGCGGTGTTGCTCGGCATCGCGGCGGGCCTCATTATCGGCGGCATCGTCGGCGGCCTGATCGTCATCCCCATCCTGGCGTTCGGCAAGACCTTCGTCCAGAGCCTCGGCACCGACGACGGCTCCCTGCCCCAACATCAGCCAGACGCCGCCTGACCCCTAAAGCACCCTGAAACTAGCAAACGCCCTTTCGAAAATAGAAAGATCGGGTTTAGTCTGGCCGTATGAGTACACCCGATATCTCGACCATCTTGGAAGATCTCGCCGCAGGCCGGATCGACGCCGCCGAAGCAGGACGCCGCATTGCTGGCGCCAAGTCCGAATCCGAATCCGGCTCAGCCTCCGGCGAACCCGCCGAATCGGGCCATACGGTCGATCACGGCCGACCCCAGTACGCCACTTACGCCACCGACGATCTCCGTGCGGGGGAAGATAGCACCGACGACGCCAGCACTACCGAGCACGCCTCAGACTCCGGCCGTACCGATTCTGACGGCGTCGACCCCGATGGCGACGCTGCGCCCGAGAAGGTAAGCCCATCGACACCCCTCAAGGTCGCGCCGGCCAAGGCCATCGTGAACGGGGTCGAGCGGGTCAGCGTGCGAGCGGTGGGGCGCCGGGTCCGCGTCGCGGGGGATTCGGCCATCTCTACGGTCACGGTCGAGGGGCCGCACGTGCTGCGCCGCAACGGTTCGGTGATGGAGGTCTCCTCCGACGGCGACGTCGGACCCTCGCTGGACGGTTTCAGCATGTTGAAGCCGCCGCGCAACTTCGACGATCTGCGGGCCATGGGGCTCGGCAAGGAGCTCGTGGTCAGGGTCAATCCCAAGCTCATCGTCGACATCGAGGTCACCGCCGGTTCGCTGCGCACCGACAACGTGCACTACCTCGGCAAGATCCGCGTCACCGCGGGCAGTGCCAAGCTCAACGACGTGAGCGAGGTCACCGACGCGCTGATCCAGGCCGGTTCGGCCACGGTGAACGCCGAGATCGTCGGCGGCCGCTCCCGGATCCGGTGCGAATCCGGGTCGTTGAGCATCCACCTCGACGACCGCTCCAACGTCACGGTGAAGACCGAAACCCAGTTGGGGCGGGTTTCGTGGAGCGGCGGTCACACCGGCGCCAGCGACGAGGTCGTCATGGGTAATGGAAACGCTCGGCTCGATGTCGACGTAGTGATGGGCCACGCCCAGGTCCGCGTCGGCTCCGAGACCGAGGAGAGCGAATGAGTTTAAACGCCAAACGCGGTCCCGATCACCCACACGTACCCCCGAGTGACTGTCCGGTCTGTGGCACCGGACTCGAGATCACCCGGCTCGGGTGCGGGTCGTGTGGGACCGAGCTGGTGGGCCGCTTCGAGCATTGCGAGTTCTGCGCACTGGGGCCAGAGGATCGAGAGGCGCTCAAGGTCTTCCTTGCGGCGCGGGGCAATATCAAAGAATTGGGCGAGCACCTGCAGGTCTCCTATCCGACGGCCCGGCAGCGCTTGGGCGCGGTGCTCGAGAAGCTTGGCCTGCGGGAGACGCAGGAGCCCAGCGAGGAACAGATCCTGGCCGACGTGGCTGCCGGGCGGATGAGCCCTCGAGAGGCCCAGCGGCTCCTCGCTTCGTGAACTAACCCCGAACCCGTGACAAAGCACGAACCCCACCGCGAGCGCGGTGGGGTTCGTTCGTGTTTGTCGAAGATCGAGTCGTTCTGGATCGGTTAATCCCGGAAGGGCTCCACGTTGACGATGCGGACCCGGATCGGCTTTCCGTTCGGGGCGTTGTAGCTGACGTCGTCGCCCTTGGTCTTGCCCAAGATCGCCGCGCCCAACGGGGACTGGGGACTGTAGACGTTCTTGGCGTCGCTATCGAGGCCGAGCATCTCTCGGGAACCCAGCAGGAAGGTCTCGGTGTCGGACTCGTCCCCGCCGAAGGCGATGGTCACCTCGGTGCCCGCGGCGACCTCGTCCGGGTTGCCCGGCGCGTCGCCCACCTCGGCCCGGCGCATCATGTCCTCGAGCAGGCGAATCCGGGCCTCCATCTGCCCCTGCTCCTCGCGCGCGGCGTGGTAGCCGCCGTTCTCCTTGAGGTCACCCTCGTCGCGAGCGGACGCAATGCGCGCCGTCACCTCGGCTCGACCCTCGGTGGTGAGGTGCTCAAGCTCCTTGACTAGCTTGTTGTGCGCCTCGCGGGTCAGCCAAATAGTGTTCTGTTCGTTTTCAGCCATTGCGAGAGCCTACCAGCGCGCCTCTACCTCGAGTACGGAGATGGAGTTCCCGATTTTTACCTCAGCCGCCGCTCTCGCAGCGGTCGACCGTCGCCGTCGTGGCGCGGCGGAAGGTGCGCACGGCAAGCTGGAAGTCCATCTTGGTTTCGGTGCTGACCGGCGCGTCCACCCAGACCTCACCGACGCGCTCGAAGTTGGTGGCCTGGGCGGTGACGAAGCACCGACCAGGGATGCTCGGATCGGGCCGTTGGATGACCACGTTGACGTCGACGCGGTCCTCGAAGGTTTCGAAGGCGGTGACCTGGCCGTCGATTGGGGGGCTGGCCTTGCTGAGCCCCGTCCATACGGTCCACGACACGAGCACCACGGCCAAGGTTCCCGCCACGCCGAGGAACAACCACCGCGGCGTCGAACGCTTGGGGTACCGGGCGCGGATCCGCGCGGCGTCGTCGGCGCTTCGGCCAGCCGGTGGGGGCCTGATGCCGGGGGGGTTGTCGATCGATTCGCTCACCACGCCATTATGCGGGACCGAGCCATCCGAGGTCGCTGTTCGAGGGTCTAAGCTCTACTCGGTCACAACCGCCCAAGATGGGCGACCAGGCTTGGATTGCCAGCGAGCAGCGGAAGGTGTGTGAGGGAGTCGATGAACCGTCGGGTTCGAGTAGACGGTGCGGGGGAGTCTCTACGACTCCTGCACGTGCACGCCCATCCCGACGACGAGTCGAGCAAGGGGGCCGCGGTGACGGCCCGGTACGTGGCCGAGGGCGTCGACGTCGTCGTCGCGACCTGCACGGGCGGCGAGCGCGGATCGATCCTCAACCCGGCGATGGATCGGCCCGACATCATCGCCAACATCTCCGCCATCCGCCGCCGCGAGATGGACAAGGCGCGCGAGATCTTGGGCGTCCGGCAGGTGTGGCTGGGATTCGAGGACTCCGGCATGCCCGAGGACGAGCCCGTGCCGGCCGGTTCGTTCGCCGCCTTGGATCCCCAGGTCGCGGCCGAGCCCCTGGTGAAGTTGCTCCGCGATTTTCGTCCCCACGTCGTCACGACCTACGACGAGAGAGGCGGCTATCCCCACCCCGATCACATCCAGTGCCACAACGTGACAATGGCCGCCCTCGACCTAGCCGCCGACCCGCAGGCCTGGCCCGAGCATGGGTCGGTGTGGTCCCCGGCCAAGGTCTACTACCAGTTCACCTTCCACTACGACAGGATGCACGCCCTGCACGAGGCGATGCTGGCCCGCGGCCTGCCGTCGCCGTACGAGGAGCGGATTCGGGAATGGCACCGCGACGAGCACGCCGATCGAATCACCACGCGCGTGCCCTGCGCGGAGTACTTCCATGTCCGGGACCAGGCGCTGCTCGCCCACGCCACCCAGATCGATCCCGACGGGGCCTGGTTCGCCATCCCGCTCGACGTGCAGTACGACACCTGGCCCACCGAAGACTTCGAGTTGGCGCGTAGCCGCGTCGATTCGGACGCCGAAGAAGACGACCTCTTCGCCGGGGTGGCCGTGGGTTTCGCGGACGCCGAAGGTGCGGACGCCGATCTCCAAAACTCCGACGTAAACTGAAGCCATGACCCCAACCGCAGGACTCGAACCCAGCTACGCCGCCATCATCCTGGTCGCCGTGCTCGTCGGGTTGTGTTTCCCCCTGTACTTCAGCATGCGAAAGCACGTTCGGCGTAGCACCGTTCCTTCCGAGGCGGAGTATCGCGCCGCCGAGCAGGCCGAGGAGGAGGCCCACGGAGCCAGCGGTCGCCAGGATGGTTCCAACTCGCCCGATCCCAATAGTCGTGAACCGAGCGCGCCGCGCCGCCCGGAGGCGCGTGCCAGACACGAGGGTGGATCGCTAGGCTGACCCGAGTGAACGAATTCCACGACAGTGACAGCAGCAGGGGACTCCTCATCGGGCTGCGGGTCTTTGCCATCGCGACCGGTGTTACGGCGCTGACCCAGGGGGTGCTGGGGCTCGGCATCATCACCAACACCGGCTCGGTGTACGGCCTGCACACGATCATCGGCTACGTCACCCTCTTGGTAGCCGTAGTCGCCGCTGTGCTGTCGGTGCTGTGGAAGGGCATCAGCGGCAACAAGGGCCTCATGTTCCACGCGATCGGCGTGGCCGTCCTGGCGATCGCCCAGGTCGGCCTCGGGGCCTCCGGGGTGCGGTTGCCGCACATCATTCTCGGCGTGCTCATTCTCATCGCCGCCGTGGCACTGGCGACTCTATCGTTGCGACCTCACGGCCTTAGCGCGCAGCGTCGCGCCGCCTGAAGTGTTGCGCACTAAATCGTGCGAAAATCAGCTTCGGACGAGTCGAGGGGTGGGCCGTGGCTAGCAGAATCGCGAGGCAATTGTTGATCTGTGCCGCCGATTCGGGGTTCGCGGTCTCAGCGTGTTCGGCTCCGCGACAACGGACCGCTTCGATGAGTTGGACGGCGATGTGGATTTTCTTGGGGAACTTGAAGGCGGCTCCGAAGCTGGGTTCGACGCCTATTTTGGATGAAGGAAGATCGGGGGTGCTCGCGACCCTCGACAGGGTGGTGGCCCAACAGATCGACATCATGCACTCCCGAGCGGCCGCCGGCGATTCCGACCTACGAGCGCATGCTGAAGCTGGGGCGCCGCCTTGAGCTGGAGGCGGCCCGGGGGCAGATCGAACGAGAGACGGGGCGCTCACCGCAGTGAGGGGCCCTCAGCCGTCCTAGGGACCACTGGCTAGCTTGGCTCCATGACCGCGCCGGAGGAGGAGACGCCCGAGGGTGCTCAGGCCCCGCGAGCACAGCTTCGCGAGATGTGGCCCTACCTCCGCGAACACCGTGGGGCGTTGATCCTTGTCGCCGCAACGTCGTTGCTGGCGACCGTCTTCGCCGTCGTCCAACCGTTGATGCTGCAGCAACTGGTGAACTCGGTCGGCGCGGGAGAAGCGATCGGAGGCTTCCTGGGGTTGTTGATCGGTGTCACGCTGGGGCAGGCCCTGTTCAGCGGACTGCAGACCTTCCTGCTGCAGAGCACCGCCGAGCGGGTGGTCCTAGGCGTCCGGCGCAGCGTCGTCGGCAGCCTCCTGTCCTTGCCGGTCAAGGTGCTCGACGCCCGGCGGGTCGGTGATCTGATGTCTCGAGTGGGCGCGGACACGACGCTGCTGCGCACGGTGGTCACCTCGGGCATCTTCGACATCGTCTCCTCCATCCTGATGTTCGCCGCCGCGGTGGTGCTCATGACCATCATCGATCCGTTGCTGTTCGGCCTCACGCTCACCACCGTCGGAATCGGGGTCAGCGCCGCGTTCGTGCTGGGCCGGCGGGTCCGCGAAGCGAGCAAGGACGCGCAGACCGCGGTCGGGGGGATGTCGTCCTCGGTCGAACGCGCGCTGTCGGGGATCCGCACCATCAAGGCGGCCGTGGCGGAGGACCGCGAGGCCGAACTCATCGACTCCGACGCCAGGCTGGCCTACCGCGCCGGGGTGCGGTTGGCCAAACTGTCCGCGGTCATCCAGCCGCTCATGTCCATCTGCCTCCAGGCGGCGTTCCTGGTGGTGCTCGCCGTGGGTGGCATCCGGGTGGCGAACGGCTCCATGCCGCTCGGCGACCTGATGGCCTTCATCCTGTACCTGTTCTTGCTCATCATGCCGATCGCCTCCGCCGTCGGCGCCTTCGTGCAGATCCAGTCCGGGCTGGCGGCACTGGATCGCATCCAGGAGGTCGTCCGCCTCGACCCCGAGGTCGCCGACGAGGCGGGCCTGCCGCCCACTTTCGCGCTCCCCACGGCCTCCCTGGCCGCACCCGCGATCGAGTTCGTCGACGTCTCGTTTTGGTACCCATTGACCGGGACCCTCACCGACGATCCCTCGCCGGACGGGCTCGCGGGGTCCCCCGAGACCGTGCTGGATGCGGTGTCCTTCAGTGTGCCGCGCGGCAGCCGAACCGCGCTGGTGGGGCCCTCAGGGTCGGGCAAGTCGACGACGCTGGCGTTGATCGAGCGGTTCTACGAGCCCACCCGGGGGTCCATCGCTGTTGGCGGTAGGTCGCTCGATCGACTTCCGCGCGGTGAGTTGCGCAGGCAGCTTGGCCTGATCGAACAAGACGCGCCCGTGCTCAGCGGCACCCTAGCCGACAATCTGCGCCTCGCCGCCCCGCAAGCCAGCGACGAGGCACTGATCAACGCGCTTGCAGCCGTTGGCCTGGCCGAGTTGACCGAGCGCGAATCCGGCGGTCTCGGTCTCGACCTGGGCGAGCACGGCACCAAGCTCTCCGGTGGCCAACGGCAACGGTTGGCTTGGGCCCGCACGATGCTCGCGGAACGAGACATCCTGCTGATGGACGAGCCGACGTCCTCGGTGGACTCGCGGACCGAGCACCAGCTGCAGGCCACGTTGGCCGAGCTGGCCGCGCAGCGCACGGTGGTGGTCGTGGCCCACCGGTTGTCCACCGTTGTCGACTTCGATCAGATCATCGTCTTGGAGCGCGGATCGATCGTCGCGGTGGGGAGCCACGAGGAGCTCATGGCTCAGGAGGGGGTCTATCGCGAGATGGGGCTTCGGCAGGGCCTGAACGGCCAACCCGCAATCCGCTGACGACGCCCACCGGACCTTCAACAAGAGTGAGTCGCTCGATCACCAGGCTGGCCCCTGCCTTGGCGGATCAGCTGTCCCACCAGCACACCCAACGCTGCAGGGACGAGCACCAGACCGAACAGGAACGGCAGCAGGTCGACGTACAGGCCGAGGCTCGTGAAAGCGTGATCCAACGGCTCGCCATAAGAGATCGTTTCGGCCACCGCCACGAAGACGATCGACAAGAAGGCGGTCAGGACGGCCGTCGGCAACCAGGGAACCGCGGCGGGAACGAATGGGCGGTGAGTTCCGTCAATAATCCCCCAGGCCGCCGATATCGCCATCGTGATGGCAAAGAGCGCGATCCCGCCGCCGATGCCCCAGTCGACATCACTGAGTGCCGCCAGAACTTGCGCGGTGGCGTGGACAGCCACCAGAACCGCTGTGCGGACGAGCGTAGGGATCAACACGGCCTTAAGCGCAAGCCCAGATTCAGCGTTCATGAGTTGTCACTCCGATCTGTCGCTGGCATCCGGTATAAGTCACAGCGTCGAAGAGCAGCCATGACGTCCTCGGTCGGTTACGCGGCTTGCCACTGGCGCCACAGGTAGACCCCATCTTATCGGTGACAGCCGGCTGGGTTATCGAAACCGCACGGCAGGAGGTCTCGACCTTGAGCCCAAGCTGGTGCTCAAGGCCACCGTTGAAGCCCGAACTGCGCTCGCGACCCTCGCCCAGGCCGGGCAGTTGCTGCCGAACCCCAACATCCTGCTCCACGCGGTCCCGCTGCTAGAGGCGCAGGCCAGCTCCGAGATCGAGAACATCGTGACCACCGCCGATGAGCTGTTCAAGCACGTCGGCTCGGGTGGAGGAAACAACGCCACCAAGGAGGCATTGCGCTACCGGAGCGCGCTGTTCGCGGGGGGCGAATCGATCAGAAGCCGACCGCTCACCGCCGCGACGCCTGCCCGGATCTGTTCTGAGCTGCGCGGTCGGGACATGGCTGTCCGCGCGGTGCCTGGTACTCGGATCGCAAACCCGACCACGCGGGAGATCATGTACGCGCCACCCGAGGGTGCCGACCTGCTCCGCGAGAAGCTCCCGGCATGGGAGCGTTTCGTCCACGCCGACGACGATCTCGATCCGCTGGTGAGCATGGCAGTGGCGCACTACCAGTTCGAGGCTATCCACCCGTTCCACGATGGCCACGGACGCGCCGGCCGCGTCATCAACATCCTGATGTTGATCGAGGCGGGCCTGCTGCGCGACCCCATCCTCTATCTCTCCCGCGCGATCATCGCCCGGAAGAACGACTACTACCGACTGCTCCGAGGGGTGACGGCCGAAGGTGCCTGGATCGAATGGATCCTCTACATGCTCGACGTAGTCCGCGAGTCTGCAACGTCAACGACGCGGAAGATCGGAGCCATCCGCACGTGTCAGGGGGACATTGCCGAACAAGCTCGCGCCGCCACACAGGGGGACGGGACGCACGGTTCTTGGCCGTTGTGTTCGAGCGGCCCTATTGCCGCATCAACACTGTCGCCGACCGATGCGACGTCTCGCGTCAGACCGCGTCGTCCTGGCTGCACGCCCTCGTTGAGGCAGGGCTCCTCCGAGACGCCAAAGTCGGCAGAGAACGCCTCTTCGTCAACCATGAGTTCCTGGACGTGCTGACGCGTCCGGAGTGATCGAAGGCGGCTACGAGCGCCCACGACAACTTGCGGGTAGCGGGGGGCGAGAGCCGTACGCACAGCGCATCATCACCGGATCGACCCTACGGGCCAGCCAACCCAACCGTCGGCCGAGCCTGCGCATGCCGGGCGAGCTAGCCCCCCCGGGTCCTCGCGGACGCGGTTGGAAATACCTCGTCGCTGGGTGCGCTGGAACACGCGCGTGCCCGGCTTGCCCGGGGTCGAGCAGCGTTGGCACCTTGCGAGGTGCGAGCGGCCTCCTAGGCTGTGAGTGTGGGCGGCTCTAGGCGGCCCCCCCAAACTGCTTCGTGTACCACTCGCCGCTCATCAGGAGTCATAGTCATGACCAACCGTCTCGCCAGCGCATCGAGCCCGTATTTACTTCAGCACGCCGACAATCCGGTGGACTGGTACGAGTGGGGCAGCGAGGCGTTCGCGGCGGCAAGGAAGCGCAACGTTCCCATCTTCCTCTCGGTCGGGTACGCGGCCTGCCACTGGTGCCACGTGATGGCCCACGAGACCTTCGAGGACGCTCGGCTAGCGGAGTTGATCAACGACGCGTTCGTGGCCGTGAAGGTGGACCGCGAGGAGCGACCCGACGTCGATGCCATCTACATGGCCGCCACCCAGGCGATGACCGGCCGCGGCGGCTGGCCGATGACGGTGTTCCTCACCCCGGATCAAGAACCGTTCTGGGCCGGCACCTACTTCCCGCCGACCGCCAAGGGCGGCATGCCCGGCTTCGACGACGTCGTCGCCGCGATCAGCCAGGCCTGGGATCAACGCCGGGACGCCGTGACCACCCAGGTCGCGCAGTTGACCAAGGCCGTGGCGGCGCAAACCGCCGCCACGTTGGAGAACGAGGTCGACACCGAGGCGCTGCTCGACGACGCCGTTTCCGCCCTTCGGCGCGACTTCGACTCCCGCGCGGGAGGTTTCGGGGGCGCGCCCAAGTTCCCGCCGACGCTGGTGCTGAACGCGCTGTTCGACGCCCCGCGGGGGTCCGAGCTGATCGAGCCGACCCTGTCAGCGATGGCCGCGGGCGGCATCCACGATCAGCTCGCGGGCGGCTTCGCCCGGTACAGCGTCGATCGCCAATGGGTGGTGCCGCACTTTGAGAAGATGCTCTACGACAACGCGCTCCTGCTCGGCTGTTACGCCCGCGCCGCCGTCCGCTGGCCCGAAGCCGGCTTCGCCGAGGTGGCCCGCCGGATCGTGTCCTGGCTCGGCGCCGAGCTCCGCACCGACGACGGCGGTTACGCCTCGAGCCTCGACGCCGACAGCGCCGATCAGGCGAGCGGGGAGGTCGTCGAGGGCGCCTTCTACGTGTGGACCCCCCAGCAGCTCGTCGAGGCGCTGGGAGTGGACGACGGGCGGTGGGCCGCGGAGCTGTTCGAGGTCACCGAGGCCGGCACGTTCGAAGAAGGGGCCTCGACGCTGCAGCTGCGGGACCGGGCACGTGCCCTCGCCGAACCGGAGCGCTTCGTCTTGGTGTGCCAGCGGCTGCTCCGCGCGCGCGCCGAGCGTCCCCGCCCGAGCCGCGACGACAAGGTCGTTACCGCCTGGAACGGCCTGCTGATCACCAGCCTGGCCGAGGGGGCCATGCTGCTCAACGAGCAGGGTTGGCTCGACACGGCCACCGGGCTGGCTCAGACGCTGTGGAGCCGGCACTGGATCGAGGGTCGGCTGCGCCGCAGCTCGCTCGGCAACCAGGCGGGTGGGCACGCCGGGGTGCTGGAGGACTACGGGGTCCTGGCGCACGCCTACCTCACGCTGGCCTGTGCCACCGGTGACGCGAGCTGGTTGGGCCGGGCCGACGACCTGATCGAGGTGGCCCAGACCCAGTTCGTCGAAACCGAGAAGTGGTTCGACACGGCCGCCGACGCCGAGCAGCTGTGGCTGCGGCCGGCCGATATCGGCGACAACGTGACCCCGTCGGGGCGCACCGCCATCGTGGCGGCGCTCGAGCTGCGGGCGCGCATCGATCCGGGCAAACCGGCCCCGGCATCGGGGTACGACGTCGAAACCCTCACCCGGGCGCCCCGCTTCGCCGGTGGAGACCTCGCGCGGCTCATCGCCGATTCTTCCGCCGCCGACGGGGGTGGCCCCGTCGAGGTCGCGATCGTCGGGGAACAGGGGCGGGCCAGAGCGGAGCTGACGCGCGTCGCGTGGCGGCACGCCCCGGGCGGTTCGGCGGTCGTGTCCGGGATTCCGGAAGGACCCGGCTGGGCGCTGCTGAAGGACCGAAGGGCCGGAGAGGATGGGCCGCAAGCTTACGTGTGCCGAGACTTCACCTGCGCGCGCCCGGTCGGCTCCGTCGAGGAGCTACGCCAGCTCCTCGGCCGACGCTGACTTACTCGCGCTGGCTAGGCGGAGTAGGTCGCCAACGAGATGGCGGTGTAGTGGCAGAGAAAGGCGCCGATGGTGGCGGCGTGGAAGATCTCGTGGAAGCCGAACCAGCGGGGGCTCGGGTTGGGGCTCTTGCGGGCGTAGATGATAGCCCCGCCGCTGTAGAGCAGCCCGCCGGCGATGATGAGCGAGAACACCAGCGGCCCGCCGTTGACGTAGAAGTCCTTCAGCCAACCCAGCGCGGCCCAACCCATCGCGAGATACAGCACGGTGTAGAGCCACCGTGGCGCGCCGAGCCACAACACCCGGAACAGCAGCCCCAACGTCGCGGCACCCCAGGCGATGCTGAGGAGCGCGACCTGCGCGGTCCCGGTTAGGAGCAACAGCGCCAGGGGTGTGTAGGTGGCGGCAATGAAGATGAAGATGTTGGCGTGATCCAGCCGGCGCAACACGGCCTCGGTGCGGGTCCCCCAGTAGAAGCGGTGATAGACCCCGCTGACGCCGAAGAGCAGGAGGGAGGCGGCCAAAAACACCGCGCCGCCAACCTTTCCCTGGGCGGTCGGGGCCGCGAGGATCAAGATCAGGCCCGCGACGAGCGCTAATGGCGTGGTGGCGAAGTGCAGCCAACCCCGCAGTTTGGGTTTGATCTCCCGGGCGATACCCGCCAGGGGCTCGGGGGTGTACTCGCGTATCGGGGCCCAGCGGCCCATCGCCACTCCTATAAAGTTGGGGATATTGTCCTCGGCTAGCAGCGTACCTACGCGAGCGTAAGTTACTCAAGCGTAGGCACTGTTCGGAGGTTGGAACTCGATCAAGTTCTACTGCAAAGACCAACCCCGGTTCAACATTCTGCCCGCCCCCACCCTCAAGCCCACCCCGCGCCGCTAGGCTGAAACTCATGGCAGGTTCGATGAGTCGCGCGCGCGAGTTGCTCGACCGACTCCACCCGGCCGGTCTGCTGTACAGCACCTACGAGCATCGGCTGCTGGCCGAACTGGATACCAAGCGGCTGCCGGGCCATATCGCCGTGTTGGCCGACGGAAACCGTCGCTGGGCCCGGTTGAACGCGCCCGGCATGTCGTTGCTGACCGGCTACCGCGCCGGGGCCGCCAAGCTGAAGGAATTCGTTCAGTGGTGCGACGAGGCGGGCATCAAGGTCGTCACTCTTTGGGTGCTGTCCACCGACAACTTCGCCCGCAACGGCGACGACATCGCGCCCCTGCTGGGCGTCATCGAGGACATGGTGGACGACCTGTCCGAGAAGGGGCACTGGAAGGTTCAACCGGTGGGGGCGTTCGATCTGCTGCCGGCCACGACCGCCGAACGGTTGGGGGCGGCCGCCGAACGGACCCGCGGCAACCGCGGCATGCACGTCAACATCGCGGTCTCCTACGGCGGGCGCCACGAACTGCGCGATGCCGTCCGCTCGCTGCTGGCCGAGCGCGCCCGCGAGGGCGTCAGTATCGAGGAGCTCTCCAAGACCCTGGAGATCGACGAGATCTCCGAGCACGTCTACACGCGCGGGCAACCCGATCCCGATCTCATCATCCGCACCTCGGGGGAGCAACGGCTCAGCGGCTTTTTGATGTGGCAATCCGCGCACAGCGAATTCTACTTCTGCGAGGCCCTGTGGCCCGACTTTCGCAAGGTGGATTTCATCCGCGCCCTGCGTTCCTACACCGAACGAGAACGCCGCTTCGGCTCGTAGCGCACGGCTTCAGCCGGCTAGCAAGACCTCGGTCAGCGCGCCGAAGAGCACGGGATCGAGGTCGAGAGACTGCAGCCCGCTGACCGCCCGCGCGGGGTTAGGGGATTCGGTGACGACGGCGTAGACGGCCTCCTTGGTCTTGATCGCCATCTGGGTGCGATCGAGGAGATCGAACACCCGTCGCTCGATCTCGTTCGTGGCCAGAACGGGCGGGGCGGCGAAGGCGATCGAGGCGCCCGCAGCGGTGTCGACGTCGCCGAGCCGGACCGTCAGCGTCCGGGATCGCTCGTCGTAGCTCGAGTCACCCTCGAGAACCTCGACGGGCTCGATCCCGACGAAGCGCAGCGTGTACTCCCGACTCGCGGGGCTGACGTTCAGCTCGCCGTCGGCGGCGCCGATCGTGAAGCCCTCGGCGGCGTAGTCGAACCGCGTGCGCAGCGTACGCGGCTCGAACGCGTCGTTGTCCTCGTACAGCACGAAGCCGCCGGGCTGGGCGCCGAAGATGCGCAACTCGAGGCTGGCGGGGTTCTCCACGCCGAGGTCGCCTTCGCCGGTCAGCGGCAGGATCGATCCTTCGCGGGCCAACACCGGGATCTGGCTGATCGGCCGGTAGAAGGTCTGGGTGCGCCCACCGTCGTAGCGGAGGCCGGTGAACAGGTCGAACCAGGTGCCCCGGGGGATCCACGACCTCGATTGGCCCAGCCCGAGCCGGGGGTGCGCTGGGGCGGTGATGGGGGCGGCCAATATCCCGGCGCCGAAGGTGTAGGCGTTGGGCGAATCGTAGGCCTGGGCGCGCTCTGGCTCGTCGTAGTACAGCGGGGTGACGATGGGCTCTCCGAGCCGGTGGGCGCACTCGTTCATCGTGTAGAGGTAGGGAACCAGACGATGCCGGAATCGCAGGAAATCGCCCATCACCCGCTCGATCTCGGGGCCGTAGCGCCAGGGCTCGCGGCCGTAGAACTCACCCAGGGTGGTGTGTAGCCGGTTGATCGGGGAAAACACGCCGAACTGGTACCAGCGGGCTTGGAGTTCCTCGTCGTGCTCACCCCAGATGTGTCCGCCGATGTCGTGGCTCCACCAGCCGTAGCCCACGTTGGCGGCGGTGGCGGTGAAGTACGGCTGGAAGTTCAGGGACTCCCAGCTCATGACCGCGTCGCCGGAGAAGCCGACCGGGTAGCGGTGCGAGCCGAGGCCGGCGTAGCGGGAGAAGGTGAGCGGGCGGCGCCCCCGCCACGAGCTGTCCAGGAAGTGGTAGTGGTTCAACATCCACAGGGGATCGAGGCCGGGAATCTTGCTGGTGGAACCCGACTGCCAATCGATCCACCAGAAGTCCACTCCCTGTTCCTCGAGCCGGTGGTGGATGAACTCGAAGCAGTTCATCAAGAACTCGGAGCTGCTCACGTCGAAGTCGATTGCCAGCTCGCTGGCAGGGTCAACGCCCATGGCCTGGGCCAGCGCGGCATAGTTGTCCTCGAAGGCGCGCACACCGTCGGCGGGATGATCGTTCAGGCTCACCTGCAGGCCGCGCTCGTGCAGCCAGCCCAGGAAGCCTTCGGGATCGGGAAACAGCTCGCGGTTCCAGGTGTAGCCGGTCCAACCCGAGCCGTACTTGGGGTCGACGTCGTGCACCCGGTGCCAATCCATGTCGATGACCGCCACGGAGAACGGCAGGTCGTCGGTCTCGAAGCGCCTCACCAGCTCCTTGTAGCTTCCCTCGCTGTAGGGGTGGTAGCGGCTCCACCAGTTGCCCATCGCGTAGCGCGGCAGCATGGGTTGGGGGCCGGAGAGGGCGTAGAAGTCGGCCAGGGCGGCCCGGTAATCGTGCCCGTGAGCCAGCACGTACAGGTCTATGTTGCCCTCGCGCCGGGGCGCCACCCAACCGTCCTCGCCGAGCGCCAACGTGTGGGAATCGTCGATGTGGGAGTAGCCGTGCATGCTCATCAACCCGTCGGCCAGCGGGACCGGGCCGTCGACCCCGTCGAGCGTGCGAGCGGTGCCCTTGAGATTGCTCGGGAGCCCAGCGAAGGAGTCCGGCGCGGTGTCGTAGCGCCAGATGCTGTGGTAGTTGCTGACGTTTCCCTTCACCTGCACGCTCATGCCGGAAGGGGAGAAGGGGCCGCGGTCGTAGCGTAGGTGCAGGTGCTCGGTGTGCAGCTCCAGCAGATCGGCGTTGTCGAAGACCTCGAACTCGGGCACGTCGAACTCGCGGCGTAGCGCGAGCTGGGTGGCGCGATCCTCGAACACCTTGTCGGGGGAGTACTCCAGGCGCAGTAGCTGCGAGGTCAAGACGGTGATCCGATAGTTCTTGCCCTCACCGCCCACCACCGCGGCGGGATCGGGGAGCGGATGGGTCTCGTAGGCAAAACGATCCGGCAGCATGGGCACCAGCCTAGGGGTCAGTTTGCTCCGGGGGACGGCGTGTTGTCGCCTCGGAGCTTTCGGGACGGCCTATCCTGGCCGGTAAGGGCAGTGGGGAAGCTGCCCGGCCGGAGGAACGTCGATGATTTTCACCACCCGTGGGCTCGTCCGGGCCCCGCGACGAGGGCGGCGGGACAGACCCGTCAGACCGGCCTCGTCATCGCTGTACCACCGGCTCGCCAGCTAGCTACGCGGGCCGGGCGTTGGTGACGCGCGGCCTGGGATAAGGACTCACCGTGACTCCTCAGCCGGCTCACATCGCTGAAGCCCCCCTCGACGATGCCATCCGCAAGACCTTCGTGGTGGACACCTCGGTGCTCCTGAGCGATCCGAGCGCCCTCTCGCGCTTCGCCGAACACGACGTGGTCGTCCCGGTGGTCGTCGTCGCCGAACTCGAGGCCAAGCGCGATCACCCAGAGCTCGGTTATTTCGCCCGCTCGGCCTTGCGGTTCCTCGACGATCTGCGCGTGGCCCACCACCGCCTGGACGCGCCGATCCCGGTGAACGAGGACGGCGGCACGGTCCACGTGGAGTTGAACCACACCGATCCTGCGGTACTGCCGGCGGGCTTCCGGCTGGGGGACAACGATTCCCGCATCCTCGCGGTGGCGCTGAACTATCGCGCCGAGGGCCGCGACGTCGTGCTCGTCTCGAAGGATCTGCCGATGCGCGTCAAGGCCGCCTCGGTGGCGCTGAGCGCAGAGGAGTACCGCGCCGAGCTACCGGTGGATTCCGGCTGGACGGGGATGCGCGAGCTCCACGTGGCGAGGGCCGACATCGACGAGTTGTACGCCGACGGTGTGCTCGAGCATGACGACGCCCGGGACCTGCCGTGCCACAGCGGCGTGGTCCTATTGGGCGGGGGAGCCACCGCGCTGGGGCGGGTGACGCCGAACAAGCAGGTGCAGTTGATCAAGGATCGTGAGGTGTTCGGGCTGCGCGGCCGCTCGGCCGAACAGCGCGTCGCGCTGGACCTGCTGCTCGACCCCAACGTGGGCATCGTCTCGCTGGGCGGGCGGGCCGGCACCGGCAAATCGGCGCTCGCGCTGTGCGCGGGAATGGAATCGGTGCTGGAGCGGCGCCAGCACTCCAAGGTCATCGTCTTTCGTCCCCTCTATGCGGTCGGCGGCCAGGAGCTGGGTTACCTACCCGGCTCGGAGAACGAGAAGATGTCGCCGTGGGCGCAGGCGGTCTTCGACACCCTCGGCACGGTGGCAGGCAAGAACGTCATCGAGGAGGTCTTGGAGCGCGACATGCTGGAGGTGCTGCCGCTGACCCATATCCGCGGCCGGTCCCTGCACGACGCCTTCGTCATCGTCGACGAGGCACAATCGCTGGAACGCAACGTGCTGCTCACGGTCCTCAGCCGCATCGGCCAGGGATCGCGCGTCGTCCTGACCCACGACGTGGCCCAGCGCGACAATCTGCGAGTGGGCCGCCACGACGGTGTGGTCGCGGTCGTGGAAAAGCTCAAAGGCCATCCCCTGTTCGCCCACGTCACGCTCACCCGCTCGGAGCGCTCGCCCATCGCCGCGTTGGTCACCGATCTGCTGGAGGAGGCTCCGCTCGGTTAGGCATGGGGTGCGTGTTTCGCCGGATTTGGATGAGCACGCGTGGCGTGACAAGCTCGATGACCTATGCACCGAACTCAGCGCATCCTCGTCGGGGCCGTCACCGTGACGGTCCTGCTCGCCGCCGCCCGCCCGGGCGTCGACCTGGTTCGCTCCATGCCCGATGTCGGACTCATGGCGGTGCCGCAGACCGCCAGCGTGGTGGAATCGGCGGACCGATCCCAGCGCGCCTCGCGCACCGACACCCGGCGGATAGCCTTGGCAGAGCAGGAAATCCGGGCTCAGGAACTGCAGGCCACCGTGGCGGATCGCTCGGAGGCCCTCAGCGAGCAGGTGTCCAGCATCGAGCAGCAGAACAAGGTGTTGAAGAAGCAGGCCGCCGAGAAGGCGGCTAAGCAGAAGGCGGCTCAGCAGAAGGCGGCCAAGAAGAAGGCGGCAGCGCAGAAGGCGGCAGCCGAGAGGGCCCGCGAGGCGGCCAACGCCCGCGAGGCCGCCGCCAAGAAGCGCGCCAAAGCCGCGAAGTCGAAGAGCTCCTCGGGCTCCGGTGCGCGTCCGGAGTCGGGTTCGAGTTCCTCGGGTGGGTCGGTGTCGGCACCTTCGGGCAGCCCCAAGGCGGTGGCCCGTTCGATGATGAAGGGTAGCTACGGGTGGGGGGCCTCGGAGTTCAGTTGTTACAACAAGATCATCACCCAGGAAAGCGGCTGGAACCCCAAGGCCAAGAACCCGTCGTCGGGTGCCTACGGCATCCCGCAGGCGCTGCCCGGCTCCAAGATGGCTAGCGCCGGCTCGGATTGGCAGACCAACCCGGCGACGCAGATCAAGTGGTCGCTGGGCTACATCAAGGATCGCTACGGCAGTCCCTGCAAGGCCTGGTCGTTCAAGCAGGGGACGGGCTGGTACTAGGCTTTGCGATTTTGGCGGTTTGGGCCGGTACGAGAGTATTGAGCCGTGGCTACCGATCGCGCCAGATCGCGTCGCAACGCAAACTCCGTTGACCTGTTGCGATCCCTGGCACTCATCCTGATTCCCATTGCGCTGGTGGGCGCGCTGATGACCATCAATCTCGACGACGCTCCGGTGCGGCCCGTCAACTACACCCCCCAGCTGACGCAGGCTCGCGAGGAGGCGCCCTTCCCGGTGTTGGCGCCGGTGGGGCTGCCGGGCGAATGGATCCCCACCACCGCCAGTTGGACCAAGCTCGGTGGGCTCGGGCTCAACGACGAACCGTCGGTGCGCAACGAGTGGAAACTCGGTCTCCTCGGCCCGGACAAGATCTACTACGCGCTCACCCAGGGTGACAAGGAAACGAAGAAGCTCATCACCGAGTCGACCCGCGAAGGCGTCGAGGACGGCGAGAGCACGATCCGCGGCGCCACCTGGCAACGGATGGTCTCTCCCGACGAACGCACCCGCTCGTTGGTCCGGGTCGACGATGACGTGAGCACCGTCGTCTCGGCCGACACCAGCTACCCGGCGTTGGAGGCGTACGCGGCCACTCTCAGGGCTGGCTGAGACACGGTCTACTGCTCGGGTTGTTGGCGGGCCTTGTCCACCTTGGCCTGGGCCCCGTCGAGCCACTTCTCGCAGAGCTTGGCCAGCTCTTCGCCGCGCTCCCACAGCGAGAGTGATTCGGCCAGCGGAACACCGCCGGATTCGAGCTTGTGGACGACCTCTTTCAGCTCATCTCGCGCCGCCTCATAGCTGAGTTCTGGGGTGCTCACGTTCTCTCCTCTTCGGTGCTCTCGTCGGGTTCGTCCGGGGCCGCGATCGCGTTGACGACGCTGATCAGCAGTTGTCCGTCGCGCAGGTGGGCCACGAGGTCGGCGTCTTCCTGGCCGCGGACCGAGGTGACCGTGTCGCCTTCTGGGGTGGCGATGATGGCGTAACCCCGCTCCAGGGTTGCCACCGGCGACATCGCCTTGGCCCGTTGACGCTGATGGTGGATCAGGGTGCGCTCGGCATCGAGCCGGTGGCGCATGGCCTGGCGAACCCGCGTCGCTGCCGCGTTCACGGTGTCGCGTTGGAGGGCGAAGGTGGCCGTCGGATCCAGCAGGACCGGACGGCGGCGCAGGCTCTCCAGTTGGGAGCGCTCGTAGGCGAGTTGGCGGGCGATGGCGTGGCGGATCCGTTCGGCCGCCTGGTGGAGCCGCTGTTTTTCCTCCACGACGTCGGGCACCACCCGCTTGGCCGCGTCGGTCGGGGTGGACGCCCGGACGTCGGCCACCAGATCGAGGATGGGCGAATCGCTCTCGTGACCGATGGCGCTGACGATGGGGGTCCGGCTGGCGGCCACCGCACGCAGCAGCCCCTCGTCGGAGAACGGCAGGAGGTCTTCCAGCGATCCACCGCCGCGAGCGATGACGATGACGTCGATCCCCGGTTCTCGATCCAGCGTTCGGATCGCTTCCATCACCTCCCGCGCCGCCTGTTGGCCCTGCATCAACGCGTGCCGAGACACGATGTTGGCGCTGGGAAGCCGTCGACGGACGTGTTCGAGCACATCGCGTTCGGCCGCGCTGTCCGCGCCGGTGATGAGGGCGATGCCGCGGGGCAGAACCGGTAGCGGGCGTTTGCGTCGCGGGTCGAACAGCCCCTCGGCCTGGAGCATGCGTTTGCGCTGCTCCAGCATTGCCAGTAGCCGACCCTCGCCGACTGGCCGCAGATCGTCGCAGACGAAGCTCAGCCGTCCCGAGGGGGTGTAATAGCTGGCCTTGAGGTGCGCGACGACGGTGGCGCCCTCGGTGAGCGGGCCAGCGGCGTCCAAATCGAGGGGGGACATCGTCACCGCCACCGAGACCTCGGCCAGCGGATCGCGCAGGGTCAAGAAGACCGTGCGGGTGCCTGCGCGTCGGTTGATCTGCAGCACCTGGGCCTCGACCCAGACCCAGCCGAGCCTGTCGATCCAGCCCTTGACGCCCTTGGCGATCTCGCGCAGCGGTCGCGGATTGCCCGGGCCGGATTCAAGAGCCATCGGGGCGCCGCCTGTGTCGAGTCACGGACCTACTTGATCTTGACGTTGACGTCGTTCGGATCGGCCTCCGTGCCGGGGCCCAGGGTGAACTTCTTCGGCACGTCATCTTTGTTGATGATGAAGACCGACGCCTCGACGGTGTTGGTTCCGCACTTGGCCTTCGAGCCGGGCGCTGGCCGGGTGAAGAAGCCGTAGCGATCCTCCAGCAACACCAGGCTCCCCGCCTGGCCGCAGCCGTGGGCCCGCACGACGACGAGGAACTGGTAGTCGCGGTACTCGACCTTGCTCTTGGACTTCAGATCCGGGGCCTTCAGCGCCCTCTTGTACTCGGACTTGGTCTGGGCCACGGTGAAGGAGAGCGACGGCGAGTTGGGCTGCTCGGTACGGGTGACGAACTTGGGCGACCACGTGGGTGGGGAGACGATCTCCTTGTTCACCACGCGGACGCGAGTGGGGTCCGCGGCGTCGCGGCCCAGGTAGAAATCCGTCGGTACGTTGGCCCACTGGACCGAGAAGGTGGTGGTCACGGGCTCGGGGGCGAAGCATTCTTGGCCGGTGTTGGCGTAGCTCACCACCAGGCCCGAACCGCGCTTGAGCAGCCGCGGATCTTCCTGGGTGCAGGCGTCGTAGCTGAACGTGTACGCAAAGGCGGTCTGCGGGTCGAGGCCGCGAATTCGCCCGGCCAGCTCGGTGCTCGGTTCGCGTAACTTCTCGCTCTCCGGCTCGGCGATCTGGTTCGCCAGCGCCGTGATCTCCTTGGCGGTGATCGCCAAAGGGGAGCCACGCCACTCGCCGGCCGTCGAGCCGAGCGAGGTGCCGATGCCGCTCTCGAAGACACTGGAAACACGGGCGCAGCCCGGTAGGAGGAACGCCACCAGTATCAACGGCGCTACCAGGTAGCGTCCCGTGTTCTCGAACATGGCTCTCCTTGCACGGTGGGTAATGGTCTGCGCCCAATCCAGCTAGCTCGGGGGGATGCGTGGACTGGGTGACCCGCGAAGCTCCAGTCGAGGTTACGTGACCGCGCCGGATTTTGAGAATGCGCCGCGGCACGCAGGCTTCGACGCCGCCCCGCGCGGTCTTCGATAAGGCGCTGTCCCGCATAGACTGGCTCGCATGTTCGAACAGTCCCCAAGCTCTGGCAAGAACTCCGACGATACGTCCAGCCCGGCGTTGACCACCGACTCGTCCGGCTCCGCCAAGCGCGTCGTCGTCGCGGCGCCGCGCGGTTACTGCGCCGGCGTGGACCGCGCCGTGATCACGGTCGAACGCGCCCTGGACACCTACGGTGCGCCGGTCTACGTGCGTAAGCAGATCGTGCACAACCGCCACGTGGTGGAAGATCTCGAGGCGCGTGGCGCCATCTTCGTCGAGGAGCTGGACGAGGTCCCGCAGGGTGAGACGGTGGTCTTTTCCGCGCACGGAGTCTCACCGGCCGTGCACACCGAGGCGGGGGTTCGCGAGCTGAAGACCATCGACGCCACCTGCCCGCTGGTGACGAAGGTGCACCAGGAGGCCAAGCGCTTTGCGCGAGACGATCTGGAGATCCTGCTCATCGGGCACGACGGCCACGAAGAGGTCGAGGGCACCATGGGGGAGGCACCCGGGCACACTCAACTGGTGCAGTCGCCCGACGAGGTGGCCGGAGTCGAGGTGCGTGACCCGTCCCGGGTGGCCTGGCTGAGCCAGACCACGCTGAGCGTCGATGAGACGCTGGAGACCGTGCACAAGCTGCGCGAGAAGTTTCCGTTGCTGATGGACCCGCCCAGCGACGACATCTGCTACGCCACCTCCAACCGCCAGGCCGCCATCAAACAGATCGCTCGGGACGCCGATCTCGTCATCGTCGTCGGCTCGGCCAACTCCTCGAACTCGGTGCGTCTGGTCGAGGTGGCGCTCGACGCCGGCGCCAAGGCGTCCTACCGGGTGGACAACGCCAGCGAGGTCGATCTGGCCTGGCTGGCGGGCGTGGAGTCGGTGGGGATCACCAGCGGGGCGTCGGTGCCGGACGATCTGGTCCGTGGGGTGCTGGACCTCTTGGAGGCCCAAGGCTTCCCCGTCGCCACCGAGGAGAAGCTGACGGAGGAAAACCTCGTGTTCGCGCTCCCTCCCGAACTGCGACGAGACCTGCGCAAGGGTGCGATCAACGACTGAGCGTACCGCGACCCGGAGGCTGGAACCCTAGATGCTGGAACCCTAGATCAAGAAGCTGCAGGCCGGGCTGGCGGGATCGATGGGCTCGACCTCGACATGACTGGCCCGGAGTCGTCGCACTAGGTCCGGCAGCTGATCTCGGTCACCGACGTCGATGCCCACCGGGGCGGGGCCCGGGACCAGCGGGGCGGGTCAGCGGGCGGCCAGCACGGCCATGGCGGCGTTGTGGCCGCCGAGCCCGCTGACCGCTCCGCCCCGCCTCGCCCCGGAGCCGCACAGCAGGACCGATTCGTCGTCGGTGTCAACACCCCACCGCTGGGCGGGGGTGTCCAGGGCCTCGTCGTCGGCGGCCCACGGCCACGCGAGGTCACCGTGGAAGATGTGTCCGCCCGGCATCGCGAGGTCGGCCTCGACGTCTTGGGCCACCTTGGCCTCGATGCAGGGTTTGCCGTCTGGGCCGACGAGTACGCAGTCCATCAGCGGTTCGTTGAGGTGGACGTCGACCGCGGCGATCGCCCGACGAACCGCCTCCTCCCGCGCCGTCACCCGGTCGGCGCTGAACAGCGCCCCGGGCATGTGGAGCCCGAAGTAGGTCAGGGTGTGGACGCCTTCGGCGGCCAGCCCGCCCAGGATGGAGGGATCGGTGAGCGAGTGGCAGTAGAACTCACCCGGCGGTGACGACGGGATCGAGCCCGCCGCGGCCTCGCCGAAGGAGCGTGCGAGCGCCGAGTATTCCTCGGCCACGTGAAAGGTGCCGCCGAAGGCTCGAGCCGGGTCGTGGCCGCTCCTGAGCGTCGGCAGCCGGGACAGCAGGAAGTTGATCTTGAGCTGCGAACCCGTGGGCTTGGTGTCGGGTTCCGGCTGCCGGCCGAGGAGTTGGTTGAGGACGTAGGGTGCGACGCCGGCCAACACCGTCCCGGCGCTCACCGTGCGGGTCTGCTGCCCGTCGCGCCAGCTGACCTCGGCGCCTCGCGCGCTGGTGTTGGCGCCCCCAGGAGCGGCGGCGTCCGCGCGGATCGCGGTGACCTCGGCGCCGGTCCGGATCTCGGCGCCGCGCCGTTGCGCGGACCGGTGCAACGCCGTCGTGACGGCGCCCATCCCGCCCACGGGCACCTTCCACCCGCCGGTGCCGTTGCCGATGAGGTGGTAGAGGAAACAGCGGTTTTGGATCAGCGTCGGGTCGTGCAGGTCGGCGAAGGTGCCGATGAGCGCGTCGGTGGCGACGACGCCACGGACCAGATCGTCGGAGAAGCGCTCCTCGATCACCTCGCCTAAGGGCCGCTCGACGACCGCGTTCCAGATGCCCGTGCCGCCCCGTTCTCGGGCCGCGTGGGTTGTCTCGAGCTGGGCTTGAAGTCTCCCGGCGGTCGGCAACGGGTCCATCAGGGTGGGTCCCACGACCCTCGCCAGGTCCGCGACTTCGCCGAAGAACGTCTGCCAGGCCTCGTACTCGGCGTCCCCGCCCGTGAGGTCGTGGAACGATCGGCGGGTGACCTCGCCCTCGTCCCGCTCGATGTAGAGGCCGAGGTGTCGATCGTTTCGCACGACGGGGGAGTAGGATGCGGCGCCGCGAGAGCGCAGCTCGAGGTCCAGCTCGAGATCCCCCATGAGCTGTTGTGGCATCAGCGATACCAGGTAGGAGTAGCGGGAAAGCCGGGCGTCCAGACCCGGGAACGCCTGCGTGCTGACTGCCGCCCCGCCGGTACGGCCGAGTCGCTCGAGCACTAGGACGGACAGGCCCGCCCCCGCGAGGTAGGCCGCCGCGGTGAGCCCGTTGTGGCCCCCGCCGACGATCACCACGTCGTAGTCGGATTGGGAGGCGCCTGCGGTGTTCATGCCCGCACGCTATCCGGCGCTACGCCCGCGGCGCCTGGCCTGGCCCTGCACGATGCTCTGTTCCTCGACGCTGAACAGCTCCTCGATCTCGGGATCCTGGCGGACCAACTCCTCGGCTTCCGGACCGCCAGGCAGGGCGCGCCTGCTCTCCCGCCCGACCAGCGGCGCCACCTGGGTGGCGTCCTCGACCAGCTCGGGCGCGGTGATCGGCCGCACCGACTCCTCGCAGCTGGTGAGCTCCGCGATGGGGGCGTCGGCGACCTTGAGATCTCGGAACCGGCGCGCCGACACCATGACCCGAGCCTCCATGGATCCGACAGCGGAGTTGTAGGCCTTGACCGAGGACCCAAGCTGGCGGCCCAACTTGTCCAGCGCACCCCCGACGGTGCCCAGGCGGTCGTAGAGATCGCGGCCGAGCTCGAACACCTCGGCGGCGCTCTCGGCCAGTGCGGCCTGGCGCCAGCCGTAGGAGACCGCGCGCAGCACGGCGATCAGGATGGCCGGCGTGGCGAGGACGATATCGCGCTCGGCGGCGTACTCGTGCAGGTTGGACACCTCCTCCAATGCGCCAGCGAGGAAGGCCTCACTGGGCATGAAGAGCACGACGAATTCGGGGCTGGACTGGCTGGCGCGCCAGTACTGCTTAGCCGAGAGCTGATCGATGTGGGTCTTCACGGTCTTGGCGAACTGGATCATGTGCTGGCGGCTTCGGGTCTGGTCGCTGGTCTCGGCGGCGTCGAGAAAGGCCGACAGCGGCACCTTGGAATCGACGAAGATGAACTTGCCGTCGGACAGGTTGACGCGCATGTCGGGGCGGATCGTCTTGTCGTCGGAGGTGGTGGTGTGCTGCAGGTCGAAGTCGCAGCGCTCCACCATGCCGGTGATCTCGGCGACCCGCTTGAGCTGGGTCTCGCCCCACGCGCCACGCACCTGCGGCTTGCGCAGCGCCGTGGCCAGGCCGGCGGTCTCGCGGCGCAACTCTTCGCCCGTGGACTTCACCGCCAGCACCTGGTTGCGCAGGTCGGTGGTCATCTGGACCCGATCCTTTTCCACCTCGTTGATTCGTTCGTGGAAGAGCTGCAGCGCCTGCGCCACTGGGGCGACCACATCCTGAGTCGCCTTCAGACGCGCCTCCGCGGTGGCCTGGCTGGACTTGTCTTGGCGCTCTAGCGACTCGGTGGACAGCACCTTGAACTGGTTGACCAGCGATTTACGGTCCTCGGCGAGTTCCAGTGCCCGGCTCAAAGCCGCGTCCCGTTCGGCCTCGGCCCGGGCCACCTGCGCGCCCACCGTGGCCGCGACCTCGCGGGCCTTAGCCGCCTCGGTCGACGCTTCGGCCATCCGGCCGCGCAGCTCGGCCATCTGGGCGGCGGCGTTGGACTCCTCGGCGCGGTGCTGATGGGTGCTGATCCGCTGTTGGGCCATCTCGGCGCGAGCGTTCGCGGCCTCGGAGCGGGCCTGTGCCGTCTCGGTGCGCGCCTGTGAGGTCTCGGCTCGGGCGCGTTCGGCGGCCGAATCGGCCGCGGTGCTCGCGGCGGCCCCTCGGGCCCGCAGGATGAGTCCGACGGCGATCGCACCGAGCGCTAGCCCGAGGGTGAGGCCGATGAGGAGGCCGGAAATGAGGCTAGAGGATTCCATGGAGGCGATCTTGCCAACGGGGTCCGACATTTTCTGAGTCCCACGCACGTTGAGGCCGATCTGATCTCGCGAATCGGCGGATTTGGACCCGTTACGTCGGTCATATCGGCGCCACTCGGTAGCGTGTGAACATGCTTTCTCCCGAGCGCGTGCGTCAGCACGGACACGATTTCGCCGATTTCGTCGGCAGCGCCCCGTCCAGCTATCACGCCGCCGCGTCGGTGGCCGGCCGGCTGCGCGAGGCCGGCTTCGCCGAGCAGGACGAGACCCAACCCTGGAACGGGTCTCCGGGCGGACACTTCCTGGTGCGCGACGGAGCGGTGATCGCCTGGCGAGTCCCGGAATCCGCCGGCCCGCACTCGTCCTTTCGGATCGTGGGGGCCCACACCGACTCGCCCACGTTCAAGCTCAAGCCCCAGCCGACGTTCTCCGCCCACGGTTACCAGCAGGCCGCCGTCGAGGTCTACGGCGGCCCGCTGCTCAACTCCTGGCTCGACCGCGAGCTCGGAATAGCCGGCCGCGTCTCGACCGACGACGGCGAGATGCTCGTGCAGACCGGGCCGCTGATGAGGATCCCGCAGCTCGCCATCCACCTCGATCGCGGCGTCAACGACAACGGGTTGAAGCTGGACAAGCAACGCCACACCCAGCCGATCTTCAGCCTGGGGGAGGGCCGCTCGGTTTTGGGCGAGGTCGCCCAGAGCGTCGGCATCAACGCCCACGAGATCCGCGGGCACGACCTCTACGCCTATGCCGTGCAGCCCGCCGAGTTCTTCGGCGCCGACGAGGAGTTCATCGCCTCATCGCGGATGGACAATCTCACCAGCGTCCACGCGGGGATGGAGGCGCTGCTGGGCGCCAAGCACCTGGACCAGATCGCGGTGCTGGCCTGCTTCGACCACGAGGAGGTGGGCTCGGCGAGCACCAGCGGCGCCGCTGGTCCCCTGCTGGCCGACGTGTTGACCCGAACGGCGATGAGCCTCGGCGCCGACCGCGACGAGATCTTCGCCATGATGGCGAGATCCACCTGCGTCTCCGCCGACGCCGGGCACGCGGTGCACCCCAACTACTCGAGCCATCACGACCCCACCCACCGCCCGGTTCTGGGCGGCGGGCCGCTGCTCAAGATCAACGCCAAT
>JBBSOW010000001.1:0-105593 GCA_038259365.1 Propionibacteriales bacterium | reverse complement strand
GCTTGACCTGGTCAAGCTGCCCCACCACGGCAGCCGGCAGAACGTCTCGAGTGCGCTGGTCAAGGCCATCGACTGCCCGCTGTGGGTCTTCTCCTCCGACGGCACCACGTTCAGACACCCGGACGCCATCGCGGTGGGCCGTGTCCTCCAGCATTCCGAGGGACGGCCGCGCCTGGCCTTCAACGTGCCCAGCAAATTCAACAAATGGTGGGAGAGCTCGGAATGGATCGATCTGTTCGGATATGACGTGACCTACGGCGACGCTGACGACGGGACCACTATCGCGTTCGACCCCCGGCTCTGACGGGGCCTGCTCTTGACCACCACATCAATGACTGCTGAGAATGGGCTTGCTAGCACGGGTCTGGCGGCCAGTGCGTTTCAGGACGGATAATCATTGTGGATAAGTTGCAACCGAATCAACTGTTGGCTCTGCTCCTGCTTCAGCTAGGATTACTCGTCCTGCTGTTCGTATCCTGGCACGCCGACTGGTGGAATCTGGATTCCCTGGCGCCGGGCGGGGTGCTCGGCGGTGGCTTTCCGGTGATCGTGCCCTGGGCGGGAGCCGTTGGCGGGGCAACGAATGCGATCCGCGGACTCGTGGCGAATTGGCCAAAGTATGCCGAAGATCAACCCGGCAGCAAGTGTGCGGCGCATCGACTCCGGTGGAACACGTGGGCATTCGTGCAGCCAGTTCTCGGTGCCGTCTTTGGATCGATCGCGGTGCTGATCGTGACGCTGCTGTTGGGGATTCTTGGGTCGAGCAACACTCTTGACGTCTCGGCGAGCGGCCAGATGCTGTTGACGGCCGTGGCGTTCATCGTCGGCTATCGTCAGAAGACCTTCCACGACCTTGTGACTCGATCAGTGAACGTGCTGTTCGGGCCTGGCGACGCGGTCTTGGACAACGACGAAGGCGGCGCGGGCACTTCCTCGATCGTCGTGGAGCCGGTCAAACTGGATCTCGAGGCGGCGCCCCAAACGCCGACCACCGGCAAGGTCACTCTCAAGAACATGAGCACCTCGATGATCCCGAAGGATCAAGTCGTCCTGAGCCTCATCAATCTGACTCCAGCCGGGACCACGGCGTTCAATGTCGATCCGTTGCGCGCCAACCTTGGCAGCCGCAACAAGGCCGAGGTCACTGTCCGCTTTGATCCCGGGCAGGCCCCCGGTCCTTTTACGGCGACCCTACGACTGGCCCACGGCGAGCTCGTTCGAACGGTGGCACTGACGGGAACGGTCAAGTCCGCTCAAGTCCTCTGAGCGCTCCGCAGCCTAAGATCGGATATCGGGTGCGCAACGCGACCCGGCAGGAGGGACTGGAGGGTGCTCCGACCACTGACGTCGAGTCATCGACCTCAGCGGTGGCAGGCGTGCACGGCGGCGTGGCCCTCTCTGTCAACATGGAGTAAGGCACCGGGAGATTCCCGATCAGTGTCTTGAGGGCGGGGAAGGAGTTCCCCTATGCCGACGACGATGCCAACCCAGCAGGTGCGGCAGTCTGGAGCCATGACCAAGCCTTCCAAAGGTCGCCGTCGACACCCTGCGCGTCTCCGCCCCGGAGCCTCTACCCGCCAGACCCGACGTACAGCCATAGCCCCAATCGACAGACCCCGTGCGAGCTATCCGAAGATCCAGCAGTGTTCGCTACATTCATGCCAAAGCGGCCAAAAGATCATGCTTCAATCCGGAATAGAAATGCTTTTCATCGTCGGCACATTCATCCTGACCGCCCTCATTCGTGCTGGTCTTTCTCGTCAAAAAGATGCTTGACGAATGGTGAGCTAAACCCTGGTTGCGCTGTATATCGGAAGTAACCGAAGGGGGAAACCAACCGACCACGTCGCCCACCACAAGACCCAACACCGGGTCACGTTCGCCAGCCAAAGCGTGACAGCCTGCGCGATAACTACGGGCCCGGGGCAACCGACTACCTCACCCCGCTGCGCAGCAACCCCTCAGTCCGCTCGAGCGCCAATGGCTCGGCACCCACGTCACCCAGACGTCGAGGGTTTCTTTAATGCAAAGGTTTGTGCTCGTTTTCCCATCGGTGCCATCCGAAGCCTCGCCAGGTTCGACGTCTTGACCCGCGATCAGCGCGAGCAACGCGACCACGTCCGCGGCAGGCCCGTCGAGCTCCCAACCGGCTAGGACCTCCAACAACCCAAGAGCATCCTTGACCAAACCGTCGATCAACACCGCGCGTGCCTCGGCGTCAGCCCAGGCGATCTGGGGTTTGCCCGGGTCGTGGTAATCGTGGGCCGAACAGACCTCGGCGATCACGTCGGCGCCACCGGGGACCTCGCGGGCGACCTTGCGGATGATCGCGATCAGCTGGGTCACGGTGTCCTGGGTCGCGACCGCATCGTTGAGGACCGTCGAGTCCAGTGCCCGCTTGTTCTTGCCCTTGATCGCACCCGATTCAGCCACGACTGCCTTCACGGCATCAAAGACCCGGTTCGGCGCCGACGACGCGGCCAACCGTTTGCGCCGATACGTCAACGTCGACGCGTCATAACCTGCGTGCCCGATCGGGAGCCCGCAGGCGACCTTCCACCGCAAGTCGGTGCGCAACGCGGCCATCGCCTCACGATCAGAAAGCCCGTGCAGGGCTTGGAGCACCAGAATCGAGGCAGCGATATCGACCGGCACCGAAGGCCGACCACGGCCAGATGGGAACAGGTCGCCGAACATCACCTCAGGAAACAGCACCCGCCGATGCTCGGCCAACAACCTGAACACACTGCCCGGCTCGACCAGATGCCCAGCCACCGACTCAGCATCAAGTAACTCACGCTCATCAAGAGGACGTCCCTGCATAGGACAACAATTTCATCCTCGCGGCCAAAACTGCCCCGCAGACACGCCCTTTGTTCAGCAGCGTCCTAGGGCTCGACCTCGCCCTTGATGATCCGCGAATCGGCATCCCCGCCCGCGGCCTCATCGGCAGAACCACCAGAGGGCGCTCCGCCCGAACCCGGGCTCGCGAAGCCCGCTGAGCGGGGTGGCGCCACGTCCCCGTCGATATTGTTTTCCCTGTCTACGTGCGCCCGGATGACGTCCACGTCCACTCCGGCCTGGCGGACTCGACGCGCGATGATCATGCCCAGCAACCGTCGAGCCAGCGGCCGGGTGAAGGGCAAGAGGAAGAACAGTCCGATGATGTCGGTGAAGAATCCGGGCAGCATCAACAGCGTGCCCCCCACCAGGATGAGCGCGGCTGAGGCAAGCTCCCCGGCGGGCATCTTGCCGGAGGCGAACGCGTCGCGGAGGCTCTGCCACGCCTTCCCACCCTCGCGGCGCATCAACCAGGTGCCGAGCGCCGCCTCGGCGATGAGGATGAGGATCGTCGGGAGCGCACCGATCGCCTGACCCACCTGGATGAGCCCCCAGACCTCGATGATCGGGATGGCGATCATCAACACCAGTAGCACCGGAATGATCCAGGCGCCGCCACCGCCTCGGCGGGGGCGGCCGGGCCGGCCCGAGAGTTGGGTCATGCCTGCTGCCTGCGCTGTTGGGCCCTATCGAGGGCGTTTTCGCCGGCGCTCACGAGCTGGCTGCTGCGGTGAGCAATGCCCCACAGCGTGGTGCGGATGAGCGCCTCGATGACGATGGAGCGGCTCATCTTGGAATCCCCGCGTTCGCGCTCGACGAAGGTGATGGGCACCTCGGTGACGGTGAACCCCTCCCGTAACGCTCGCCAGGCCAGGTCGACCTGGAAGCAGTAACCGGCCGAGGCGACGTCATCGAGGCCGATACCGCGCAACGTGCGGGCGTGGAAGGCGTTGAATCCGCCGGTGGCGTCCTTGAGCGGGATGCCCAGCATCAGTTGGGTCCAGGCGTTACCGCCCCGCGAGAGCAGCTTGCGGCTCAAGGGCCAGTTGACGACCTGTCCGCCGCGGATCCAGCGCGAGCCCTTCACCATGTCGGCGTCGTCGAGGGCCGCCAGAACCCGGGGCAGATCCTGCGGGCGATGCGAGCCGTCGGCGTCGAACTCCACCAAGACGTCGAACCCGTTATCCAGGCCCCACCCGAAGCCCGCCAGGTAGGCCCCGCCGAGGCCCTCTTTGCGCCGGCGGTGCAGCACGTGGACGTGATCATCGCCGGCGACCAGCTCGTCGGCGATCCGGCCCGTGCCGTCGGGGGAGTTATCGTCGGCGATCAAGACATGCACGCCGTGGTTGGTTCGCCGCAACTGGGTCACGATCGGCCCGATGTTGTCCGCCTCGTTGTAGGTCGGGATGATCACCAGGGTCTTGACCTCTGTCGGCGCGTCCCGGGGCGAGGGGTCGGCCGGAGAGGATGAAGGCGTGCTCACCGAGTTCTTCTCCTTGATCTGGATGCGTGGATGTCGCGACGTGTCGTTGTGCAGACAGCTGAGACCATTCTTGCCGACGCGGCCCCCGGAGCGAAGCCTGACCCACCCTGGTCTCACCCTTAACTCGGCGAGCCGGTGCTCGCTCAGCCCTTCGTGGCGGAGGTGCTCTGGGCCGGGCGACGGGCGCGCACCCGTCGCGTCATCGCCCAGCCGAGGCCGAACGCGCCGAACAGGGCCAGGCCGAGATCCAGGATCGGAGCGAGCCGCACGGCGGGGGTGATGGCCGACTGTACGGGCACGGTCAGCGAATTCGAGGCCGAGGTGAACTCGTCGGTGCGTTGGCGAACCTGGCCGAACTCATCGATCGCCCCAGAGACCGAGTTGGTGGTCGCCACCGTGATCGCCCGCCGGGTCTCCATTGCCCGAACCCGGGTCATGGCGAACTGCTGATCGATCTGCGCGGTGCCGCCGTAGGTGGCGTTGTTGCTCTGCACCACGAACACCTGAGCGCCTGCGGTGATCGTCTCGTAGATGCTCTTGTCGTAGGCCAGCTCGAAGCAGATGGCGTCCCCCACCGCCAGGCGGCGGCCGTCCGCGAGCGTGACGTCGAGGACGCCCGGGGTGGTTCCGGGCACCGACTGCGCTCCAACCAGTTTGAGGATCGGCAGCCTGGGCAGGAGGAGATCGCGGAACGGGATGTACTCCCCGAACGGCACCAGGTTACGTTTGTTGTAGCGCGCGGTGACGCCGTGCTCAGGATCCCACCACAGGGCGCTGGTCTGGCGTTCGTCGAACCCGGGGCCGGACATGACAGCGCCCACCAGGATCGGCTCGCCGGCGAGCTCGGCCGAGGTCTGCACCACCTGCTTGGTGAGCGGGTCCACCAGGGGGTCGATGTCGGTGGAGTTCTCGGGCCACAAGACGAAGTCGGGCATCTTGATCTGTCCGGTGCGGGCCTTGGCCATCAGCGTGATCGTCTCGCTGAGGTGGTTGTTGGTCACCGAACGTGCCCTGCCCATCGCCTCGATTCCGACCCCGTCGACGTTGCCTTGCACGTAGCCGATCGTCACCGAGCGCTCGGGTTCGACCGTCGGTGACCAGTAGCGTCCGGCGGTACCCAGAATCATCAGGATGGCCATGGGCACTGCGGCCACGGTGAGTCGCGGCAGCGACAGACGCGGGCGGGTGAGCACTTCAGCGATGACCCAGGCCACGATCTGGGCCACCAAGGCGGCGCAAAAGCTCACCCCCGCGACGCCGATGAAGGGGTACAGGCCCGCGAGCGGGGAATCGACGGCGGCGAAACCGAGCCTGGTCCAGCCGAATCCGTCCAGCGGGAAGTGCGAGAAGCAATACTCCACCGCCACCCAAGCCAACGCCGCCCACACGGGCCAACCCGGCAGCTTCAAGACCAGGTGTAAGCCGAGGCCGAGCACCCCGAAGAACAAGGCCTCGAACGCGATCAGCGCGATCGCCACCGGTAACCCGAGCACGTGGATCCAGCCGATGCTGATGCTGAGCATGGCGAGCCCAAAAAGGTAACCGAGGCCGAACGAGGCCTTCATCCCGGCACTTTTGAGCAAGGTGGTGAAGGCGGCCACGCCAAGGAGTTGGACAACCCAGAGCGAAAACGGCTCCCACCCGGCAGCGGTGGCGGCACCGGCCAACACGACGCCGAGGCTCAGGCGTAGCCGTGCCATGGGCCCTCCCAGCCTTCGGTGCTCCGAGCGCGGGTCAGCGCTGCTTGAACACTCTACGGGCCGCACTCAACGAGACCAGCGAGATCACGGCGATCAGCATGTAGTACCAACTCGGCGACAGGAGCGAGAACTTCGCCACGAGCGCCGTCAGGATCAGCGGGGCCAGGCCGCCCATCAGCGTGACCCCGATGTTGTAGGACAACGACATCCCGGTGGTGCGGACTTGCACGGGGAACATGGCCGAGATCAGCGCGGGCAGCGGGGCAAAGTAGAGGGCCATCAGCACACCCAACACGATCTCGACCCCGATCAGGGCGGGGACGCTGGGATTGTTGGTGATGAACAAAAACAGCGGCATGGCCGAGACGAATCCGACGACGGCGCTCGGGAACATGATCGTGACCGACCCGACCCGATCGGCGAGCTTGCCGATGAACGGGGAGGCCACGAAGGTCACGACGCCGGCGACAAAGGCTCCCGCGAAGCCGGAGTAGGCCGGCAGCTGCAGATTTTTGATGGCGAAGGTGGGCAGATAGGTGATCAGGTAGACCGACATCGTCGCCAGCCCGACGCAGCCGGCGGCGGTGAAGACCCGGCCGGTGTGCTCGCGGAAGGTCTCCTTCAGCGGCGCGGTGGTAGCGACCTCGGCCTCGAGGAACTCTTGGGTGTCGCTCATGTGTTTGCGGATGTAGTAGCCGACCGGGCCGATGACGATGCCAAAGAGAAACGGCACCCGCCAGCCCCAGCTATCGAGCGCGGCCGGGCTGATGGCGGTATTGAGCACGAAGCCGAAGCCGGCCGCCAAGAACATGGCGACACCTTGGGTGGCCACCTGCCACGAGGCGTAGAACGCCTTGTTCGCTTTGGCGCTCTCGGTGAGGAACGCCGTGGCCGATGACAACGGCCCCTAGAGCGGGCGGATGAAGTAGGACAGCGCGAAGACGGCGAAGGTGAGCAGCAGGCCGACGAAGGTGCCCCCGGATTCGGCACCCGAGAAGAACAAGCGGTTGATGACCACGGCGAAGAACGCGTAGACGATGATGTCGAACCACTCGAGCGCGTTGCCCAGCGACGCCGCGACTACCGCCTTTCGGGCCCGCGAGATCTCTGCGCGGCTCATCGTCGTGCCAGTTCCGGCGGCGTTGGGCGTGGGGGCTGGCATGGGTGTTCCCTATCTACTCTGGGGGTGTTTCGTGGCGGTTCAGCTGGTCAGCTGGTCCAACAGTGCGTCGAAGAAGTCCTCGCAGGCCCGGATCTGGTCGAGGCTGACGAACTCGTCGGCGGCGTGGGCCTGGGCGATGTCACCGGGACCGACGACGACGGTGTCGATGCCGATGCCGGAGAACTGTCCCGCCTCGGTCCCGTAGGTGACCTTGTCCCGGGAGGCGATGCCACCGGAGGCGACGGCCAGCCGTTGGGCGGCGCTGTCCTCGCCCGTCTCCAACCCAGGCACCTTGGCCAGCACCTCGACGCGCGCCGTGGCCGCGGAGTTCTCGGCGGCCATGCGCTCGGCGAGCGCGGTGACCTTCTCTTCGATGGCGTCCAGCACCTGGTCGGCATCGACGTCGGCGGTGTTGCGGAACTCCAGCAGCACCTCGCAGCGCTCGGGCACGATGTTCTGCGCCGTGCCGCCGGTGATCTGGTTGACGCTGGTGGTGGTGAACGGCACGACGAAGGCCTCGTCGAAGGGGCCCTCGCTGCGCCAATGATCCGCGAGCTGGCGGACGAAGCAGGCGAACTCCGCAGCGTACTCGATGGAGTTGACGCCCTGCGGGGTCAACGAGGAGTGCGCGGCCATGCCGTCGAAGGTGACCCGGATGACGTTGATGCCCTTGTGGGCGCGGATGACGCGCATGCTGCTGGGCTCCCCGACGAAACACATCTCCGGGCGAAGTTCCAGTTCGGTGATCACCTTGACGATCTCGGCGCCCCCCAGGCAGCCGACCTCCTCGTCGTAGGTGAACGCGAAGTGGACGGGCCGATTGAGTTTCGCCTCGACGAAACCCGCCAGCTTGTGCATCGCCACCGCGATGAAGCCCTTCATGTCCGCCGTTCCGCGCCCGTACAGCAACCCGTCGCGGATCTCGGGCACGAAGGGATCGCTGGACCAGTCCTGGCCGTCCACCGGGACCACGTCGGTGTGCCCCGAGATCACCACTCCCCCGGCGCGCGTGCCGTCGGCAGCGGCAATGGTGGCCACGAGATTGGACTTCTGCACCGCGGCCTCATCGGCCGCCGATTCGGGGGCGGCCCGCCAGAGGGGCTCGATGTCGAGTCGGGCGAACTCTGCGGCGAGCACCTCCAACACGGGATGGTTGGACAATCGGCTGGTCGAATCGATCTCGACGAGTCGGGTGATCCAGCTCAAGCTGGCCACGTCATCGGCGTCGGGGGAGCCAGCGCGGGGCCGCGCAGGGGCATTCTTCGGGGTCGCGGAAGTCATGGGTCCACTTCACCACGAACGTTCAGGTGGTGACCACTACGGTTGCCCTGGCCCGCACAACCACGAGGGGCTCATCGAGAACGTGCGCGGCCCGCTCGTTGCCTCTGCGCACCCGGTGTTCGCTGAACCGATCGGAGCGACACACGACCTTGGCCTGCAGATAGATCTCCCGGCTCGTGGTGCCGACGCGGGCGACGCTGGCGCTCGCCTCCACCACGTCGCCGGGATAGATCGGTGCCAGGAGATCCACCTCGTGGTAGCTCACCAGCGTGCCCTCGTCGCCGTCGCTGCGGATGCACAGTTCGGTGGAGGCGTCGCTGAACAGGCTCATGACAAAGGCAGGATCCACCATTGATCCGGTGTGGCGCGCCTCGAACTTGTTGACGTAACGCCGGTGCGTCACGCTCATCCCCATCCGGTCTTGCTCGGTCAAGACAGTCTCCTCGTCTTTGGAAAAGGCGTCGGAGGGCTGATTCGGTTCCAGAGCCGTCCGCTACCAGGCCAAGCCTAGTCCGCGTAGCCGGCTACAGCTTGATGGACTTGTCCAAGTACTCGTTGGTGAACAGGTCCGCGGGCACCAGGCCGGGCTTGATATCGGCGTTTTGCTCGGTGAAGATCGGGGTCTCGATGTCGATGATCCGCTGAATGCGCTCGGAGGTCATCTCGCCGACGTAGCCGCTGGGACCGTTGGCCACCACGCCCAATGCCGCCATCTGTTCCACGGCGAAGTCGGCCACTCCTTGGGTGTAGACCCACCCGTTGTTGTACTGCTTCACCAGTTCCAAGATGAGGTCGTTGGTCGGCTCGGGGTCGGCCATGTAGTCCACGGTCCCCTGCTGCAACACCGGCACGAGCCTGGTGAGGCAATCTCGGTACTTGTCCTCGTCGCCGCTGCGGATCGACATGGCCTGGGGATAGATCGGATAGCCCGTGTCGTGGATGAGCTGATACGCCACCGGTTTGCCCCAGGCCGGGATTTCACGTTCGTAGATGTAGGGCTCCGAGGTCGCGAACCCCTGCTGGGCGTCGGAGCCCTTGGCGGCGACGAAGGCGGCCGGATCGCCCCGGTAGCTGCCGTCGATGATCTCTTTGGAAAGGATGCCCGCGCTGAGCAGGTATTCCATGTAGGTGGCGTTCTGGGGGTATCGCACGACTCCGCCGGTGCCACGCATGGCCTCGCTGAGGCCCCTGAGGTCGGTGACCTCGGGGTAGGTCGCGGGATCCCAGAAGATCATCATCGGCGACTTCTCGGCCTCGGCGAAGACCGCCTTGGTGGGGAACTTGCCCGAGTTGCGCATGCCGATATCGGTGGTGATGTAACCCAGCATGATGTCGTCGTCGGTGTACATCGTCGTGGCCACCGACTGGTGGCCGATCGCGGGTCCACCGGCGCGCACCTCGATCTTCACCCCCGTTGGCTTGCCAGCCACCATGAGATCCCCGGTCACCGTCTTGTCGGCCGCGTCGATCTCACGGTTCGGGCCCACCAGCTCATAGAGGTGGCCGTGCTCGGCCTCGGGATTCCAGTCGGTCTGCACCACGACGGTGGCCGGGCATACCGCCGCCAAGTCGACCCCGCCGGGCGCTGCGGGTGTCGGGGCGGTGGCGTTCCTCTCGGTGGAGCACGCGCCAAGACCCAGCGCGAGGACGCCCACCAGGCAGGTGGCGGCGCGGACGGGGCTCGACACCATCGGTTTCACTCCTTCGGCTGGATTCACCCAAGACGGGTTTGTCACCGCTTGTCGTACCAGCGGCCCACGACAAGTTTGGTCAATGCGCCGAAAAACACAAAAACGGCGACTCCGAACGCCGCGGCCGTGACGACGGCGGCGTACAGCTCGGGGCCGGACAACCGGGAGGCGTAGACCACGATCAACACCCCGATTCCGGGGGCTCCACGCTGGAAGAACTGATCGCCCACGATGGCCCCGATGACCGACAGGCCGGCCGAGGTGCGCAGGCCCACGAAGATCGACGGTAGGGCGGCCGGGAACTGCAACTTGCGGAGCCGATCGCGGCGGCTGGCCCCGTGCAGGGCGAACAGCTCGCGCTGAGCGCGCGGCACCGCCTGGAGCCCGAACAGGGTGTTGGCCACCATCGGGAACAGCGAGATCATCACCGTCACGATCACCCGGGAGGCGAACCCGTAGCCGAACAGCAGGCTGATCAGCGGCACCAGGGCCAGGATGGGCACGCACTGCAACACCACCGCGTAGGGGAACAGCGAGCGCTCCATCCATTCGGCCTGCGCCATCAGGACGGCCCACCCCACCCCGAGCACGACGGAGATGGCCAGGCCGGTGAACGCCACCACGGCCGAGCGTCCCAGCCCGGCCAAGATCTCTTCGCGGCTGCTGGGCTCCACCAGCAGGGCGTGCGCGACCAGATGGGGGTAGGGCACGACGTAGCTCAGCTGCGCCGCCTTGTCGTAGTACAGCGCGGCCAGGTACCACAACCCCAGCAAGGCCACCCCCACCGCGGCGGGCGGCCCGACGACCCCGCCCTGTTTCGTCCTCACCGGTGCCCTTGCCGGAGCGCGTGCGAGACCTCGCCGACCAGCTCGGCGAAGGCGGCGCCGAAGCGCACATCGGGATCGCGCGGGTAGCCGAACGGCACCTCGAAACGGGCCACGATCGTGCCCGGCCGCCCCGACATCACCAGCACGCGGCTGGATAGATAGACCGCCTCGGAGACCGAATGGGTGATGAACAGCGCACCGAAGTGCTGTTGCAAAAACAGGCTCGACAGCTCGTCGTTGAGGCGCTGCCGGGTGATTTCGTCGAGGGCACCGAAGGGTTCGTCGAACAAGAAGAGCCGAGGATTGAGGGTGAGCGCTCTGGCTAGGGAGGTCCGCATGGACATGCCGCCCGAGAGCGTGCGGGGCAGCTGGTCCTCGAACCCGCTCAGGCCGACGAGGTCGATGGCACGCCGGACCCGAGAATCCCGAACCTGGCGCGGCAGGCGCTCGAGTTCGGCGGGAAGCGCCACGTTCTCTGCGACGCTGCGCCACGGCAAGAGGGTGGCGTCCTGGAAGACGTAGCCGAGTTGATCCGTGCTCACCCGGCAGGTCCCGGCCGTTGCCGTCTCGAGGCCGGCCGCGACGCGCAGCAGCGTCGACTTTCCGCAGCCCGAGGGGCCGACGACGGTGACGAACTCGCCCGCCTCCACGTCGAGGCTCACCCGTCCCAACGCGGTGGTGCCGTTGCCGAAGGTGAGACCAACCTCGTCAAAACTGACCAGGTTCACCGCTCGGGGTTTTCGTGCATCGGCGGTACATCGATGGGGCGGCCCTCGTACGGCACGGACAACACGATGGTCGTGGTCGTCGAGAGGCCCTCGTTGCGAATTCGGGACAACAGGTTCTCCAGGTCGCCCGGGGCGCCCACCTGGACGCGCAGAAGGTAGTTCGCGTTGCCGGCGATGCTGTAGCAGGAGACCACCTCCGGCAGCTTGGCCAACCGCTCGGGAAAGTCGTCCGGCATCCTGTGATCCAACGGCGTCACCTCGACGAAGGCGCTCAGCCCGAAACCCAGCTCGGCGTAGTTGACGGTGGCGACGTAGCCGTCGATCACTCCGCGTTGTTCGAGCCGCCGGACCCGCTGCTGGGCCGCCGACGTCGACAACCCCGTCTGCTTGCCGATCTCGGTGTAAGACATCCGGCCGTCCCGCGCCAGCAGCGCGACAATCTGGCGGTCAGTGTTCTCCATGCTCTTCATCGTGCCAGTATGTGTCGGATGGAGACGAAACGGCTCATGCTGGTGGACACCGCCTCGCTCTACTTCCGCGCCTTCTACGGTCTGCCCGAAACCCTCCGCGCCAGCGGCGGCACGCCCGTCAACGCCGTCCGCGGGTTGTTGGATTTCCTGGCCCGGTTCATCACCGAGTACGAACCCACCGAGCTGGCGTGCTGCTGGGACAACGACTGGCGCCCCCAATGGCGCGTCGACCTCCTCCCCAGCTATAAGACCCATCGGGTCTCCAACGCCGGCCCGGGGACGGTTAGCGGGGTCGTCGGCGCGGGCGGGGTGGGCGCCGAGACCGGGTTGGGTGAGGACTCCCCCGATGGGCTGACCCCGCAGGTGCCGATCATCGTCGAGGCCCTCGACGCCCTCGGACTGGCCGTGGTGGGACGCGACGGTTACGAGGCCGACGACGTGATCGCCACCCTGAGCGAACACGCGAGCGGCCCCGTCGACATCGTCACCGGGGATCGCGACCTGTTCCAACTCGTCGACGACGAACGCGCGGTGCGCGTGCTCTACCTCGGCCGCGGGGTGCGCCAGCACGAACGCGTCGACAACGCGTGGATCCGGGCGCGCTACGGCGTCGACGCCCACCGGTACGCCGACTTCGCCAGCCTGCGGGGAGACCCCTCGGACGGGATTCCCGGCGTCCCCGGGATCGGAGAGAAGACCGCCGCTTCGCTGCTGAACGCCCACGGGGACCTCGAAGGCATCCTCGACGCCGCCAGCCAGCACAAGCCGCCCATCTCGGGCGGCGTGGTGGCCAAGCTCGGGGCGGCCATCGACTACCTGGCCGTCGGGCCCGAGGTGGTCCGGGTCGTGCGGAACATCGACCTCGGGGATCTGGACCTGACCCTTCCGAGCACGCCCGACGATCCGGAACGATTCGCGGAACTGGCCGAGCGCTGGTCCCTCGGTTCGGCGGCCGAACGCATTGTGCGCGCCCTTGCCGCGCACTGACGGGTTCGTCTCAGGCTGGGTCCAGCTCGAAAGCATCGCGGATGGCGCGCGCTAGCCGGGTTCCTGTTCGGCAACCAGCACCCGATCGTGTCGCCTACCGAGGTGTGACATGTCGCCTGCCGAGGTGCAGGGCGAGCGGTTCTCGCCAGACCGAGCGTTTAGGCCCGGACGCCGTCAGCTGCCACCGCCGCGACCCCCAATCGCGCTCGGTATGGTCCGGCGCGCTCGGGATATTGCTGAACTGGCTCGGGTTGATGGTTCGCGCTCGATTTCTGAATGAAGCGGGAAGCGCGATATCGAGCGGGCTGCCGCATGGATCCGTTCGGCCTGGGAGCGGATCCGTGGCGGTGAGCGAATAGCGGGCGACTGATCGCGACTTCGGAGTGGCGGCTCGGTCTGCGGTTGACCGCGCGGGTGTGGTCAGGTTCGGCGCAGGCGGTAAACAGCGCTGGCGGCCATCAGGTTGGCGAGGCCGGCGGGCCACTCGCGGTGCGAACCGGCCTCGTCGAACAGGACCCGATTCTCGATCTCGAACCCGGCCCGGGCGAACAGGTCTTCGAGGTCCGGCAGTGTGGCGTGATGGATGTTCGGAGTGTCGAACCAGCTGTAGGGCATGACCGCCGACATCGGCATCCGCCCGCGCAGCAGCACCCAGCGGTGGCGCCACAAGCCGAAGTTGGGCACCGAAACGATGCATCGCTCGGCGATCCGGCGCATCTGGGCGAGCACCTGGGCCGGGCCGATGGTGGCCTGCAGCACCTTGGAGAGCACGACCATGTCGTAGGAGTCGTCGGCAAACTCCGTGAGCTGGGAATCGATGTTGAGTTCGATGACCGATACGCCTCGACGCAGGGCCGCGATCACCTGGTCCGGATCGATCTCCACCCCGATTCCCCGGCACCGGTGGAAGTCGATGAGGTGGCGCAACAGCGTGCCCTCCGCGCAGCCGAGATCGAGCACCCGGGCGCCGTCGGGAACGAGGTCGGCCGCGATGCCAAGATCGGGACGCAACTGATCGTGCAGCGGGTCGGCGGGCCGGTTACGGGCGGGCTGGGATCGCGATGTCTGCCTCACGCTCCCGCCCCCCTCAACCCGATCGAGGACGCCTGTTCCTCCAGCGCCCTGTCGATCACTGCCGCGACCGTGGCGTGGTAGTCCGGGATCTGCATGAGGAACGAATCGTGACCCCAGGGGGAGGCGATCTCGCGAAAGCTCACCGCGGCCCCGGCGGACTCGAGCTCGCGCACGATTCGCCGCGAATGCGCGGTGGAAAAACGCCAATCGCTGTCGAAGGAGACGACGACGAAGCGCAGCTGTCGAGCCACCGCCCCGGCGGCCGGATGTCGGTCATCGGTTCCGACTCGATCCGGTGCGAACGGGTCGAAGTAGTCCATGACCCGGGTCAGGTAGAGGTAGGACAGCGCGTCGAAGCGGGTGAGGAAGCTGTTGCCCTGGTAGTTCAGGTAGCTCTCGACGGCGAAGTCGATCCCGAAGCCGCGCTTGCTGCCCGCCGAATCCTGGAAGCGACGCCCGAACTTGGCGGTCATGGCCTCCTCGGACAAGTAGGTGATGTGGGCCAGCATCCTGGCTACGGCAAGCCCCGTGGCGGGGCTGGCTCCAGCGGCGACGTAGCGGCCCGAATCGAACTCTTCGTCGCGCATGATCGATTCGCGGCCGACGGCCGAGAAGGCGATGTTCTGGGCGCTGAGCCGGCTGGACGCGGCGATGACAATGGCGTTGGCGACCTGCTCGGGAAAGCTCAACGCCCACTGCAACACCTGCATCCCGCCGAGCGAGCCGCCCACCAGCGCCAGCAACGAGTCGATGCCGAGACGCCTGAGAAGCTCGCGCTGCACGGTCACGAAGTCGCTCATCTGGAGCAGGGGGAAATCCAGCCCGTAGGGCTCGTCGGTCGCCGGGTTGATCGAGGTCGGGCCGGTGCTGCCCTGGCAACCGCCGATCAGGTTCGCGCACACCACGAAGACGCGATCGGTATCGAGCGGCTTGCCCGGCCCGATCAGGTTGTCCCACCAACCGGGCCGATCGCTGCCTTCGTGATAGCCGGCCGCGTGGGCGTCGCCGGTGAGGGCGTGACAGACCAGCACGACGTTGTCACGCGCCGGCGATAGCTCACCGTAGGTCTCGTACGCGACGTCGACCTCGACCAGACGTTCACCGCTGGCCAGGCTCAACGGACGCTCGGCGTTGAAGAGCCGGACGCTGTGCGTGGCCACGATGCCCACCGAACCCCCGCCCACCGAACCGCCGCCCACCGAACCCCCGCCCACCGAACCGCCGCCCACCGAACCGCCGCCCACTGAGCCGGCGGCGTCGCCTGCCGGCCGACTCATCCGCCGGCGGAGGACAGGGCCTGCTCGAGATCGGCGATCAGGTCATCGACGTGCTCGATACCGATCGACAGCCGGATCATCTCCGGAGCCACCCCGGCGGAGGCGAGCTCGTCGTCGTCGAGCTGGGAGTGGGTCGTTGAGGCGTTGTGGATGGCCAGGGACTTGGCGTCGCCGATGTTGGCCAGGTGGGAAAACAGTTCTAGCGCCTCCACCGTGTGCTGCCCGGCGGTGCGGCCCGCCTTCAGACCGAAGGAGACCAAGCCGCTGTAACCGCGTCCGGTGAGCACCCTGTCGGCCACTGGCTTGTAGGCGCTGTCCGCCAAGCCCGGGTAGTTGACCCACGCGACGGCCTCGTGGCCCTGCAGGTGCTGCGCCACCGCGAGGGCGTTGCTGCTGTGCCGCTCCATCCGCAGGTGCAGGGTCTCCAAGCCCTGCAGGAACAGCCACGAGTTCAGCGGGGCGATGCTCGCGCCGGTGTTGCGCAGCATCACGGTCCGGGCCCGGATGATGTAGGCCATCTCGCCGGCCGCTTCGGTCCACACAACGCCGTGGTAGGCATCGTCGGGGCCGGTGAGGGAGGCGAAGCGTTCGGCATGGGCGGTCCAGTCGAACCGACCCGAATCCACGATCACCCCGCCCATCGAGGTGCCGTGGCCGCCGATGTACTTGGTGGCCGCGTGCACGGCGACGTCGGCGCCATGCTCGAACACCCTGCACAGGTACGGGGTGGCGGCGGTGTTGTCGACGATAAACGGCAACCCCTGGGCGTGGGCCGCCTCGGACCAGGCGTCGAGATCGACGACGTTGATGCTGGGGTTGCCGATCGTCTCGCCGAAGACCAGCCTGGTGCGATCGTCGACCAGCTCGGCCAGGGCCGTTGGATCGCCGGGGTCGACGAAGCGGACCTCGAGACCGAACTGGTTGAGGGTGTGGGCGAACAGCGCGTAGGTGCCGCCGTACAACGTCGAGAGGGCGACGATGTTGTCCCCGGCCGAGGCCAGGTTGAGTACGGCGTAGGTGATCGCCGCTGCTCCCGTGGCCACCGCCAGCGAGCCGACCCCGCCTTCGAGCGCGGTCATCCGTTCCTCGAACACCGACTGCGTCGGGTTCATGATGCGCGTGTAGATGTTGCCGGGCTTGCGGAGCGCGAACAGGTCCGCCGCGTGCTCGGAATCGTCGAACACGTAGCTCGTGGTCTGGTAGATCGGCACGGCGCGTGAGTTCGTGGCCGGATCCGGCTGTTCCTGCCCGGCGTGGACCGACAGGGTTTCTGGTTGATAGCTCATGGCGACACGGGCCCCTTCGTTCGAACGACGACTGCTCGAAGGATAGGCCCGCAGGCATCTTTCGCACGGCTCGGTTCATCATCCGGAAATGTGGGCCCGCGAATCCGCGTGGCAGTCTTATCATCGTGACTCCCGAAAAAGCCCCGTCGGCCCGGACCCGGCGGCGCTGGCGTCAGTACCTGGCCGACGAGCGCGCCGAGGCGGCGGTATACCGCAGCCTGGCGGGTCGCCGAGCCGGCGAGGAGCGCGAGATTCTGCTGGCGATCGCCGATGCCGAGCTACGCCACGAGCGGCACTGGCGAGAACTGCTCGGCACCGACGACGAGATGCCCCACTCCCCCAGTCCGGGCCAACGCGCCCTGATCGCCTTGGCGGGGCGGTTCGGTTCGGTGTTCACCCTGGCGTTGATGCAGCGCACTGAGCGGGCTAGTCCCTACGCCGCCGACGAGGACGCCACCGAACAGATGGCGGCGGATGAGATCATCCACGCCGAGGTCGTCCGGGGGCTCGCAACGCGGGGCCGCGAGCGCATGTCGGGCACCTTCCGCGCGGCGATCTTCGGCGCCAACGACGGACTGGTCTCCAACCTGGCGCTGATCCTCGGCATCGGAGCGACCGGGGTCTCGACGTCGATCGTCCTGGCCGCCGGTCTGGCGGGTTTGTTAGCCGGAGCGCTGTCGATGGCCGCGGGCGAGTTTGTCTCGGTCCGCTCCCAACGTGAGCTGCTGGCCGCCTCCGTACCCGATCCTCAAGCGGCTCGCGTGCTCCCGGATCTCGACCTGGACGCCAACGAGCTCGCGCTGGTGTACCGGGCCCGTGGTTACAACGAGGTTGAGGCCACTCGCCTGTCCGAGGCGGCCTTCGCTGGCAGGTCCGAGCCCTTCGCCGCGACTGGGGCGAATCCGGGTCATGAAGCCATCGGTACCGCCTGGGGAGCGGCTGGTGCCAGCTTCTGCTTCTTCGCCACGGGGGCCATCATCCCGGTGTTGCCCTACCTGCTCGGGGCGAGCGGGGCGTTGGCGGTGGTGTTGTCGGCCGTCCTGGTCGGGCTGGCGTTGCTTGGCACGGGCAGCACTGTCGGCCTGCTCTCCGGCGCCTCCCCGGGACGCCGGGCGCTGAGACAGCTCGGTATCGGATACGGGGCGGCCGCGGCCACCTACCTCCTCGGGTCGCTCTTGGGCGGATCGACGTGAGCGGCCGACGACGCCTCCCACCGATAACATGGCCGAACAGCGACAGAAGCGTTCAGCGAAAGCGGAAGGAGAGCCGGTGAGATGCGTGGCAACACCCTGATCTGGGTGACGGCCGGCGTGGTGTTCCTCGGAGCCCTCGCCGCGGCGATCCTACCGTTGGTCTTGTAGCGCCGGTCCGAGCCGATTCCGATGAAAAGCAGGCGCCGCGGCCGGCTCTCACCACATGAGGCCGCCGACGGGGCCTTCTGGGCCGCTGCCTCCCGGTGGCACGCCTGCCTCGGCCGCGCCGGCCCCCGCTCCCAGCAGCAGCATCGTGAGCATGACCGCGGCGGTCATCCGGGCGCCCAGTTTCGCGGCGCGGACCCCGAGCCGGGGGGATGGGGTGTTGGCGGGGTGGATTGTTGCAGTGATCATGATCTCTCCTTGTTGTGGTTTCAAACGGGGGGGGGCGTGATTCGATTGGGTCCCCGCCATGTCGATCACGAGACCGATCGGACGGTTACGGATCGCGGCCGTTCGACAGCTCGAGGCCGACCCGTCATCCACGCGGCGGCGAAGGGTAGCGTTCGCGCAGACGGTGTTCCTTCCGCCCCCTGAAGGGTGGCGGTGTCTTGGGCAGCCGGTCCATGTCGTCGCCGTGCGGCCACCGTGAACGGGCGAACAGGGGGAAAAAGAGCGTGGAAGTAAACGATCTTGGCCTGAGTGAACTCGAAGAACGGCTTTACCTCGGGTTGCTCGCGGACCGCTGGACGACCGCGGACGACTTCGCCAGCCACGTCGACATCGACGAGATGACCGCGATTCGATCGTTGGATCGCCTCGTGGAACTGGGGTTGGTGGCTCCGGAGAACACACCGCGGACGGTGCCGCCCCAGGTGCGTTATGCCCGGCTGATAGCCGACGCCGAGATGGAGTTGCAGCGCGACCAGGCCGATCTTGCCCGGGCCAAACGATCCCTGGCCATACTGGCGGCGGAGCAGAACCAACTGGGCACCCGGGAGAGTCTGATCTCGTTGAGCCCGATCGAGGTCGTTCGCGCACGGCTGCGGGAACTGGCCGATTCCGCCGAGCTCGACGTGCTGTCGGTTCATCCCGGCAACGCGCACCAGGTGGAGGCCATGGAGGCCAGCAAACCGCTCAACCGCGCCATCCTGAAGCGAGGCGTGGGGATCCGGTGCCTGTACCAGACGAGCATCACCAACGACCGTCGCTCGGTGGAGTACGGACGGTGGATGCTCGAACTCGGCGGGGAGGTGCGCACGGTGCCCGTCGTCGCCCAGCAGATGATCATCGTCGACCGCAAGATCGCGCTCATTCCCATCGATTCGCGGAACCCCGGCGACGGGGCGTTGGAGGTGCAGCACCCCAGCGTGTTGTCGGTGTTCGTGGCGATGTTCGAGCAATCCTGGGCGGGAGCTGCGGCCCTGGCAGCCCCGCGGGCCGAGGTCGACCTGGGCTTGAGCGAGCAGGAGAGAGAGCTGCTGCGCCTGTTCGTCCGCGGGCACAGCGACCAAAGCGCGGCCCGCATCCTCGCGGTGTCCCTGCGCACCGTTCGCCGGATGGTGGCGGCGCTTTGCGAGCGGATGTCGGCACACAGCCGCTTCGAGCTCGGCGCGCGGGCGGCCCAACTCGGCGTCCTCGACGACGCTCGAGCGAACTCGCCCGCGGGCGACGCGGACGCCATTCCCCCGAAGGACTAGCACGAGACGTCTCGCGTCCATGTCCATCGATCCACGTCCTTTTGTGCCGCAGGCCGGAACTGTAGTGTCAACGACCCTACGGAGCGAGAAGCTGCTGCGCCTAGGTCTAGCCCCTGGCACCTTGAGGCCTGGCAGCAAGTGGCCAGCCCGGGCCTAGCGGTAGTCGAACGATTCGTGGCGGAACCCGTGTTCGCGAAAGCGCACGTGGAAGTGATCGTCGTGACTGCCCAGGTATCGGGTCAGGCCCTCACGGATGAGGACGGGATCGTTGAAGTACACCAATTTCACCCGACCCGACGCGCGCAACTGCTTGATGAACTCCCGGGTGGCGGCCCTGTCGTAGTACCGGCTGTTGATCGTCACCCGGTACTTGCACTGATTCTGGTTGGTCATGAACACCGAGAAATCCGCGTCCAGGCCCACCTCGTGGCTCACGTGATTGGCGATATCCCCGCCGTGGATCTTGCTGATGTCCTCCTTGGCCGGTTTCCCGTGGCGCGTCACGTCGAAGTTGGCGGTGGCGTTCTCGATGACACCAACGGCCTGCGCCGTCCCCCACTGCTCGTTGGCCTCGCTCACAACCGCGCTACCGCAAAGCGAGGAGTTGGTCGGCTCGAAGTGCCCCAGCAGCTTCGACCATTCGCTGTCGGTGATGATCCCGTCCTGCCTCAGGCTGTGCATCCGCTCGAATCTCTCGAGGGCACTCCTGGTGTTGGGACCGAACCTCCCGTCCACCTTGAGACTCAATTTGGTCTTCTGGTCGAGCAGGAGCTGGAGGGCCTTGACATCGTTCTTCCCGCCTCGATTACCCGCGCCCGTATCGACGTGCACCTTCGTCCAGGTTACGGGCCCCACGATCCCGTCGACCGTGAACCCTTTGGCCTTCTGGAACCTCTTGACGGCGCTCTCGGTGGCGGGTCCGAAGGCGCCGTCGATACTTCCGGCGGAGAATCCCCGCGAGGCCAGCATGTACTGCAGGGCCTTGACGTCGGTGCCACGGTCTCCGCGAACGAGCGTGTGCTGGTACCGGTTGTAGGAGCCGCTGGCCGACGCCATGGGGGCCACGCCCGCCGGAGCGAGGGACAACCCCGCCGTCACCGCGGTGGCCAGGGCGGCCACCGCGAGACGCCGGGCCAGCCTTGGTCGATTGGATTTCGTTCGCATGGTCGATTTCCTCTCCGATCCTCGATCGAGTTATCGAGTGCTCACGACGCTAAGCGCGTCGTTGGGTCGACGACTAGATCCCAGCGGTGGCAGGTCGGGGCCTGGCACCAAGTGGTCACCTGCCCCATCGCTACCGGGAAGTAGCGTGGGTGTGTGCCCCTACGCGGGAGCGGCGAGGGTGTCGCGCAGGACCAGAGAGCTGTCGAAGGTGCGACGCACGTAGTCACCGGCCCGGCCCTCGAGGCGATCCACCAATAGGGTCCCCGCCATCCGCGCCATGGCGTCGATGTCGTAGGCCACGGTCGTCAACCTGATGAGGGGCCAGTCCGCTATCGGCAGGTTGTCGAAGCCGACGATCGAGACCGCGCCGGGCACGTCGAGACCGAGCCTGCGCGCCCCGTTCAGGGCACCCAGGGCGATGACGTCGTTGGCGCAGACGACGACGGTCGGCGTGTCGGACCCGTCCATCAGCCAGTGAATTCCTTTCCAGCCGGTCTCGAAGTCGAACGGGCCGGTAAACCCCAGTCGCGGATCGAAGGGGATGCCTTCGGCCGCCAGGGCCGCTTTCAGCACCGCACCCCGTTCTAGGCCGGTACTGGTGTTCTCCGGCCCGAAGATGGCCCCGACGCGCCGGTGTCCCAGGCGGGAGATCTCGCGGCCCGCCTCCACGATCCCCTCTCGCGGGCGGACCACGACCTCGTCGGCGGTGACCATCTCGGATACGCGGTTGAAATAGACGAAGGGGATGCCCCGCTCGCGCAACCGCAACGGCAGCAACGAGTCGACGGTCGTCGTGGCGAGGACGACGCCGTCGAGCCCGCCGGCGGGGAGCCGATCCACCGCGGCGACCCCCTCGGACGATTCGGTGATCAACTCCAGTTGGTAGCCCAGCGATGCCAGTTCGTGGTGTAGCGGCGCGATCACGAAGCGGTAGAAGTCGTTCGTCAGATCGGTGACCAGCAGGCCGATGCGTCTGGTGCGCCCGCTGGACAGCGCGCGACCGGTTTCGCTGGGGACGTAGCCCAGCGCCGTGGCCGCGGCGAGGACCTTCTGCTTGGTCTTCGCCGAAACCTTTTGGCTGTCGCGCAGTGCGCGCGAGACGGTCGGTTGCGACACCCCCGCCAGCTTCGCCACTTCGTGACTCGTGACCATTTCGTCCTCGCTTACCTCCGGAGCCGGATACACCTAAGCATGGGGCCAGCGCTAGTGAAGCGTCGGCGGTTCGGCTAAAGTCGAATCTAGTCATACGTATGCAATGCGCGGTGACGTTCGAACAGTTCCTCATGGCCAGGTGAAGTTCCACCCGATGAAATACAGGAGTAGGCGTGCGCATCATCAAGTCCGGAAAGTCTAAATCCTTCTCCGACACCGACAACGGCGAGGTGCGCGAGAAGGTGCGGGAGATCATCGCCGATATCCGCGAGCGGGGGGACGCGGCGGTGAGCCACTACGCCCAGACCTTCGACAAGATCGAGCGGGAAAGCTACCGGTTGTCCGAGGCTGAGATCTCCGACATCGTGGGGGCGCTGCCCCAGCAGGTCATCGACGACATCACCTTCGTCCAGGACCAGGTGCGCAACTTCGCGCGGGCGCAGCGCGACTCGATGCTCGACGTCGAGACCGAGACGTTGCCCGGGGTTGTCCTCGGTCACCGGCACGTGCCGGTGCAGGCCAGCGGGGCCTACATCCCCGGCGGCCGCTACCCGCTCACCGCGTCGGCGCACATGACGATCGTCACCGCCAAGGTGGCCGGCGTGCCGAGGGTGGTGGCCTGCACCCCGCCGATCCGGGGCGAGATCCCGGCGGCCACGATCGCGGCGATGAGCATGGCCGGGGCCGACGAGATCTATCTGCTCGGCGGGATCCAGGCTGTGGCCTCGATGGCGATCGGCACCGAAGCCCTGGAGCGGGTCGACATGATCGCCGGTCCTGGGAACGCCTTCGTGGCCGAGGCCAAGCGACAGCTCTACGGCGAGGTGGGGATCGACCTCTTCGCCGGGCCAACGGAAATCTTGATCATCGCCGACGACGGGGCCGACCCGTTCCTCGTCGCGGTCGACCTGCTGTCCCAGGCCGAGCACGGACCCGACTCCCCCGCCGTTTTGGTCACGACGAGCGAAACGATGGCAAGCGAGGTGATCCGCCTCGTCGAGATTCTGCTGCCGGGAATGTCGACCAACGACATGGCCGGGCCCGCCTGGCGCGACTACGGTCGGGTCATCGTGTGCGACACCCTGGACGAGGCCTTCGCGGTGGGCGATTCGCTCGCCTCCGAGCACGTCCAGGTCTTCACCCACGAGCCGCGACAGGCTCTGGAGAAGATGCGGAACTTCGGCGCGCTGTTCCTCGGCGAGAACACCTGCGTCTCCTACGGCGACAAGGTGATCGGCACCAACCACGTGCTGCCCACCCTGGGCGCCGCCCGATACACCGGCGGCCTATGGGTCGGCAAGTATCTCAAAACCGTCACCTACCAGGAGGTGCGCAACGCCGGCACCAGCGGCGAGCTGGGGCGGGTCTGCGGCCGCGCCGCGCGGGTAGAGTTGTTCGAGGGTCACGCCCGCTCCGGGGATGCCCGCGCCTGGCGCCACTTGGGCGACCAGCACGACTGGATCGCGGCCGCGATCGAGGAAAAGGCGGACGCGTGATTCTCTCCGGCCGGACTGCGCTCATCACCGGCGGCGGGTCGGGTTTGGGCGCGGCCATCGCCAAGGGCCTGCACGCGGCGGGGGCCACCGTCGTGCTCACCGGTCGACGCTCCGAGCCGCTGGAGCGGGTGGCCCGCGAGCTGGGGGGGCGGGCCGACTGGCGCACCTGCGACGTCGCGGACCCACAGTCTGTGGCCCGGCTCGCCGAATCCCTGCCCGGCGCCGATATCTCCATCCTGATCAACAACGCGGGGGTGGGCGGCCCGGTGGCGGAGTTGATCGACGTCGAGCCCGCAGCGTGGGACGAGGTCTTCGACATCAACGTTCGGGGAGTCTTCCTGGTGTGTCGCGCCTTCCTGCCCGCGATGATCGAGGCCGGACGCGGCGACGTGATCAACCTGGCGTCGGTATCCGGCAAGCGACCCCTCATCCGGCGCACGCCGTACTGCGCGTCCAAGATGGCGGTGATCGGGCTCACGTCCACCCTGGCCTTCGAGGTCGGCCCCCGTGGGGTCAATGTCAACTCGCTTTCCCCCGGCCCCGTCGCGGGCGAGCGAATGGCGCGCAATTTTTCGATGGAATCCCAACAGACGGGGGTCAGCCAGGACGAGGCCAAACAGGCGTTCGTCTCCCGCGCGGCCCTCGGACGAATGATCGAGGAGGAAGAAGTGGGACAAGCGGTGCTAGCGATGTTGCAGATGCCGGGATTGTGTGGGGCCGATGTGGATCTGTCGGCCGGGATGGTGGCCTGATGTCGCGGGTCGAGCGGACGCCACGGTTCCAGCGCCTCGAACTGAAGGAGCGGCTAGCCGCCGGCGAAGCCGTCCTCGGCCTGTTGTTGCGCATCCCGAGCGACGACATGGTCGAGATGGCGGGCTGGGCGGGCTTCGACTTCGTCGTGATCGACTGCGAACACGGCCCGGCCGACGTCGCCCTGTTGCGCCAACACATCATGGCCGCGGAGCTGCACGGCATGCAGGCGCTGGTGCGGCTGGGCACCGCCGAGCCCGCGCTCGCGCTCAGAGCCCTCGACCAAGGCGCCGCGGGCGTGCTGGCCCCGCACATCGACAGCGTTGCCGACGCGCAGGCCCTCGTGAGATCCGCACACTACCCGCCGCTCGGTCAACGCGGCTTCGCGGCCTACACCCGGGCGGGCGATTTCGGCACCGCCGACCCCGACGAGCTTCGCCAGGCCTACCTGGACCGGGCCTTGGTGTTGGGCATGATCGAGGCGCCCAGCGCGGTCGAAGCGTGCGCCGACATCATCGCCACCCCCGGCATCGACGGCATCATGATCGGGCCCGCCGATCTCAAGGCCGCCTCGGGGCCCTCCGATCCGCCGCCGGCGGAGTCGATGGCGCGGGTCAACGCCGAGCTGAAGCGTCAAGGGTCCTACCGGATGGACATCGTCTCGGCGCCCGACGGCGCCCGGGCCGCCTTCGACGACGGGGCTCAGCTGGTGGTCTACAACCTCATGCACGCCACCGTCGCCATGCTCGACTGCCTCAGCATCGACCGCCCCTCCCCCAACGGCGGCTAACGCGCGTCGGCGAGTTCAGCCCACAGGGCGAGGATCTTGTCCGGTTGTTCGATCGGGGACAGGTGTCCGCAGCCTTCGAGGATCGCCAACCGGGAACCGGGAATGCGGCGATGCATCTCCTCGTGCTTGGCCACCGCGCACAGCGCGTCCTCGCGCGCCGCGACGATCAGCGTCGGGCACCCGATCTCGGTCAGGCCGGGCCAGCAGTCCACTCGCGTCGCCTGCAGCTGCAGTTGGCGGTCCAGGCGCCGCTCGCCGACCCCGTCGGCCATCGCCAACGTCCGCCGAACGCAGCCGGGATCGGCCTGGGCTGGCCCCGATAGCAGCAGCGGCAGCAGCTCGCGCTGGACGTCGCGGGCCGTCCGGCCGGCTCTGAGCTGCTCGCGCAAACCCTGCCAGCTCGCCCGCTGCCGATCGGTGGGCGCGGACGGGTTGGTCGACATGAGACACAACCGGCTCACCCGCTCCGGAGCCCTGGCCACCAGCGCCATCGCCACGTTGGCCCCCAGCGACAGCCCTATCAGCCCGAAGCGATCGGGCAGCTCGGCGAGTAGCCGGTCGACCTCCTTGCCGAGCGTGGGTTCCTCGAGCGGTGGTGTCGTGCTCCCCTCGGGGGTGCAGGCCGAGTAGAGCCCAGCCGAACAGTTCATCCCGGGCAGCAGCACCCACCGATCCTCGCTCGTCGCCGTCTCGGCGACCGTGTCGCTCCCCATCGCTACGGCACGAGGGCAGAGACCGAGGCGCCTTCTGCCTGAGTCCCCTGCTGGGCCCTGATGATCTGGCTCCACACGGCGATCTCGTCGTAGATCCTCCATTCGCGGACGATCTTCTCGCCGCGCATCAGGAACTGCGAGCAGCCCAGTATCTCCACTGGCGTCTGGGTGACAGGCCCGTAGAGCGGGACGCCGCAATAGGTGCCCTCCAGCTTCCACAACACCGAGACGCGGGTGCCATAGAACGGATCGACGTTAAGGGCGACATCCAAGACGGACACCTGCGCGTCGGGAAACGGGCCGAACAGGTGATCGAGCTCGTCCTTGTAACCGTCCCAGCGGGCGTTGGTGCGGTGCCGGGTGGAATCGATGATCACGTTGCGATCGAAGAAGCGGGGTACCTCATTGCCGAGATGGCCGTTCCACACCCGCTTGATCATGGTCAACACGATCTCGTCCTCGGCTCCCTCGTGGGGCGGCCGCGTTCCAGAGACGCCGCAGACCAGCGGATTGAGCGGAGCCGCCCCGATCAACGACGGGCCGCCCAGGAGCCCCTGCGACGGCGACAACGCGATCTCGGTCGCCACCCGGTGAACGTCGTGGCCGGACTGCTCGACCACGGCCCACTCGTCGCGGACGACCCATTCCTCGACCATCATGGCGTTCACGCACAGGCAGATCGCCACGTTGCGAGAGACCGAGTGCCGGAAGGTCGGCGGACCGTACTGCCAGTAACCCTCCTGGCGGCCGCAGTTGAGGATCCGGTGGGCGCTAACGAAACTATTGTCCGACCGCGCCTCCCAGACGACGTCCTCCCCGGTGAACGCCCGGCGCGGATAGGCGGCGTTCTTTTGCAGGCAAGCCGCCACGATGGGCTCGTTCCCGATGATGGTGCCGTACGCCCCGTGCACCTTGATGTCGGGCGCGTAGTGGTCGAGGATCTGGCCCATGCCCCGCTCCTGCCAGATCTGATCGGTGCAGGACATGATGTAGTCCTCGGGATCGGAGTAGGGAGCGTAGGCCGATGGCTTCAGTTTCACGGAAATCTTCCTTATAGTTTTATCTAGTGCCTGTACGGGTGCGCCTTACCGGGGCGCGGTGCTCGTCTTGCTATCCAACTTGCGAACCACGTCGGTCAACGTGGACTCTGTCCCGACGTTGCCCGGAAAGATGACGCAGCATGGCTTGGCATTATCGGTGTTGTCGTCGCGCCATAGTGGCAGCTGGCCGTCGAAGACCTGGCCGACGATCCACCCGTGCCGCAGGGCCAGCACGTTGGTCACCATGTTGGCCGAGGTGATGCCGCCCTTGGCCACGATCCACGCGGGGGGCGTGGCGGCGACGACGCCGGCCACCACCTCGTCGACCGCCGAGGAGACCGCCTCGGCCACCTCGAGGCTGGCTTTCACGTCCTCGGTGTGGTGTAGGCCACGCGAGGTGGCGAGCGCCACGTGTCCGGTGCGCAGCGCCTGAGTCACCGAAAAAGTCAGTCGATCCAGGTACTCGGCACGCGGGCCACCCACCACCCGCGGCACCACGAGTTCGATGAGTTGGACCTCGGTGTTCTGGACGAGATGCTCGAGCTGAGCGGTACTCAACGGCACGTGAGAACCGACGACGACCAGGCCGTGCGTCGCGGAGCCTTCGCCCAGGATGATCTCGTCGACCGCCTTGGGTAAGGGCTCGCCGAGGCGAGCCGAGAGGTAGGAGGGTCCGCTGCGCGTGACGACGATCAGGCCCTCGGCCTCGCACCGCTCCACGGCCTGCGCCACGACGCTGTAGTCCGCGGCGCGGGTAGCGTTCACCACCACCACCGGCGGCACCGCGGCGCTGTCGTCATCGCCGCCACGGGCAGCCGTGCGCAGCTTGTCCACCACGGACTGGGTCCCGCCGTCGCGGATGTCGGACAGGCCGAGCGCGGAGACGGGCGCTCGCGGGGCCGCCAGCCTGGCTCGCACCCAGTCGATCAGGTTCGATTCGGCGAAGCCGAACGCGGGATCTCGGGCGTAGGCCGTGTCCCCCACGGGGACGTCGACGCCCTCGGATCGGACGTAGTGCAGGTTGTCGCGGGTGATCCGGCCCGCCTCGAAGAAAGCCGGGACCAGCAACACCACGTCGGCCGGCCGGCCGGCCCCGCGGAGTTCTGCGCAGATCGAGCCGACCTCGACGGCGAAGTGCCCCCGCAGCGTCGAATCGGAGCGGCTGACGAAGCTGACGTCGACCTCGAGATCGGCTTGCAGTTCGAGGCATCGACGCACGATGTCGCAAGTGGCGGCGCCAGCGCGCTCCGCGGTCATGGCCCGAGAGTTGGTCAGAACGAATCCCATCGCGCGATCCCGCGTGAGCAGCCACCGCAGGTCGGCGGGCTCCCACCGGGTGACAACCGGAACCGCCGCCACGGTCTGCCCTCCGGTCGGATCGTCGTCGATGACGACGACCCGCCGAGGACGCGCTCGCGGCGCGCGCTCAGTCGTCATCGACAGAGCTGGACACCAATGACCAGGGCGCGAGATAACCGTTCGCGTCGTAGGACACGTCGCGATCGCGGGCGGCCCGCACGACCTCGTCGTCCCACTCCAGGTGGACCCGGCCGTCGCTGCCGTTGATCACGACCATCTCGGCGTCACCGGCGGAAACGTTCTCGAACCGGCGCCACGCCCCGCGCGGCACGGACAAGGTGTCGTTGGCCTTGAGGGTGACGGCCTGCTGATCGTCGGTGTTCAGGGTGATCCGCCACTCTCCGTTGCGCACGATCAGCACCTGGGTCTCGGGATGCCGATGGGTCAGCATGCCTTCGCCCGGAGCGGCCTTGAGCCACGCGATGTTGAACCCGTGCGGGTTATAGACCGCCGGCTCCTGCGAGCGATGCTCGGTCATGCCGAAGCCGATCACGAGGGCCAGTTGAGCGCCGCCTCCGGGAAGCCCGTTGCACAACAGCGCGTCGTCGTAGAAATCGCGATCCGATTCGGTGACGACCCGGCGGCGGATCTGTTCCGGGGTGAAGCTCTGCAATGAAGCGATCTGCTCCTCCGGCATGGGTTCGACCTGCTCGACTCCCTCGGGCACCTCCTGGCCGGCTGCGGTATCGACCAGCTGGTTCTCCGCCGTCAGGACCAGCCCGTGCCCCGCGGCCTCGCGGAGGACGCTCGGGCCCCAGATGATGCCGCCGGTGACGTCGCGGCCGAGCACCGTGAACATGAAGTTCTCTTCGGGCCCGACGTTGGTGAAGCCCCGGAAGATCCACGTGGGGACGGACAAGATGTCCCCGCTGCGACCGATGAACTCGCCCGCTTTGCCATCGACCCCCCAGCGAAACTTGTACTCGCCCTCGACGACGAGGAAAACCTCGGCGGTGAAGTGCAGGTGCAGGGAGTTGGTGACGCCGTTGGGCATGGCTGCGCCCCCGACGTTGTACCCGTGCGGCATCTGCAGGTTGATCACCTGCTCGGCGCTTTGGGAGACCCCGGAGCCGATCAGCGCGTAGTTCTCCTTCTTGTCCGAACCCGGGGTTCGGCAGTCGATGAACGCCTGGTTGCACGACACCAGGTCCTCTCGACGGATCGTCCGCTGATCCAGCTCGGTTGCACTAACGGCTGCCTCTTGGGAGCGTTCTTCGACGCCGCTACTCATCAAACTTCTCCATTCGGTGGTGGTGTCCTCCACTTGTAACATACGTATGCCCGGAGAGTCAACGGGTCTCAAATTCGTTGCGCCCGGCGTGGACGAGGTCACCAACAGGTCACAACGTCGCTTCTTTTTCGGAAAACTATTGACACGCTCTTAGTTATCGTGACATACGTATGTATAGCGTCCAATCTAGGGAGACAAACCGTGAGATATCGTTCATTTGCTCGTTCGGCCGGAGTGGCAGCGCTGTTCTGCTCGTTGGCCCTGACTAGTGCCTGTGGGGCCGGCTCGAAGACGGCAGCCAACACCGCAACCGACGTGGGTTGCGATATCGAGAAGCCGAGCGAGCCCACCACCATCAACGTGCTGGCCTACAACTCCTCGGCCATCGACCCGTACACCAACACGATGATCGCTAGCTGCTCGGGGGACAACCTCACGATCAAGCACGATCCGATCGACTTCGGGGGGCAGGTGCAAAAGACCGCGGCCACCCTGGCCGGGGACACCGGAACCTACGACCTGATCGAGGAGTATTCCGTCGGCATCCCGCAGTACGCCCAGGAGGGCAAGCTGATGCCGCTGGACGATCTGTTCGCCAAGTACAAGGACAAGTATGCCCTCGGCGACCTCGATCAGACGATGCTGGACGGCATGAGCTACGAGGGCAAGCTCTACGGGCTTCCCACCCAGGCCAACATCAGCATCTGGACCTACCGCAAGGACGTCTTCGAACAGATGGGCCTGGAGTTCCCGAAGACCTTCGATGAGCTGATGACCACGGCGAAAAAGATCCAATCCGAGGGGACGTACAAGTACCCCGTGGCGATGCCGCTGCTCTCCAGCGGCGACATCACGACCCGCTACAACATGGGCATGTACAGCCAGGATGCGAAGCTGGCCGACGGCACCAAGTCCAACCTCGATTCCAAGGCCAGCATCAAGACGCTGAAGACGCTGCACGATCTGACCCCCTACATGGATCCACAGGTGACCACCTTCGACCAGCCCAAGGTGCAGCAGCAGCTGTTCAACGGCAAAGCCGTCATCGCCGAGATGTACTCTGGCCGGTTCGTGGATCTGATCGATCCCAAGAACACCAAGTTCTCGGACGACTTCGGCTTCCACGCCGCGCCGACCATCGAAGAGGGTGGCGACCCGTACTCGACGGTGTCGGTTGACGGCTGGTCGATCCCGAAGAACGGCACGGCCGATCCCGATCTGATCTTCCAGCTCATGGCCGCCTCGGTTGCGCCCAAGGCCGGCGAGGAGTCGATCCCGGCGGCCTACCCGTCACGAAAGGGCATCGCTACCGCCGAGAATGTTCCCTGGTTCGAGGCGATCGACACCAGCATCCAGAATGGAGCGCCCGTCGCACCGATGAAGGCGTGGTACAGCGAATACTCGATCGCCGTACGTCCGCTCATCTCCGAGGCGATACAGGGTTCCCTCAGTCCGGACGAGGCCGCCAAGAAGATGGCCAAAGCCCACAACGAGGTGTTGAAGAAGTACGACGGCAAGTAGGCCAGTGAGTAGGTAAGCAAGCCGGCGCGAAAGGGCGCTCGCCATCCGGGTGAGCGCCCTTCCTCCGGCCGGTGGGGCCACAGCCGCACCCGATCGATCCACCTCTACGACGCTTGACTTGGAGACAGTATGCGGCGCAAAGAGTTCTACGCCATGGTTGCACCGAGTGCCCTGCTCATGACCATCCTCCTGATCGTTCCGTTGGTTCAGACCATCAGATGGAGCTTTCTTCGCATCACCTACGGGACGGAGGGTACCTGGATTGGGCTCCAGAACTACCTGGGCGTCCTGGCGGATGGCCGCTTTCGGACCAGCATCATCTTCACCGTCGTCCTCACCCTGGTGGCCACCGCGTTGAAGATCACCTTCGGCTTCTTCCTGGCCTTGCTGCTGAACGCCTCGGGCAAGGCCCGACCCGTCTTCCTGGGGTTCCTCCTGGTGTCCTACATCGTGCCCACGGTGATCGGCGCCACCGCCTTCTCCTGGATGTTCGACGGGAACTTTGGCGGACTGGTCAACTTCCTGCTCGACAAGATCGGGATAGACGGCCCGCTGTGGTTCACCGACACGTGGCCCAACCGCGGAATGCTCTTGGCCAACGTCGTCTGGCACGAGCTTCCGTTCGCCGTGCTGATCCTGCTCGCCGGGCTGCAGGGAGTCTCGGCCGAGTCCCTTGAGGCCTCCGACATCGACGGCGCTTCCTGGTGGCAAAAGCAGCGCTTCATCGTGATCCCCACGCTGTCACCGCTGCTCGGCTTCATCTGCCTCATCTCGATCATGGACGGTCTGCGCATCTTCGACGCCCTGGTGCCCCTGGCCCCGAACGCGGTCACCCTGGGCTCGGAGTCGGTCATGCTCTACGTCTACAACGTCGCCTTCGCGGCCGGGCAACAAAATCTCGGCCTCGGTAGCGCGGTCAGCGTCTTGACCATCTTCGTCATCCTGGTCTTACTCGTTCCCTTCGTCCGGCAGACCTACCGGGATTCGGTGCGCCTGTGACTCCTCTAGCACTCATGCCCCACTCGCTCTCCATCGTGAAGGATCGACATGGCCACCGTTGAGACTCCGGTTCCGCTGAAGAACAAAGATGTGCCTCGCAAGCTCTCGAGCCGAAGGCGGGACAACCGACGCAAGGGCGTGATCGTCTACCTCCTGCTGATCGCCGTCGCCTTCGTCATGGTGACCCCGTTCATCTGGACCGGGATGGCGGCGACCAAGGAAACCATCATCGCCTTCGCCAACCCGCCGCAGTTCCTCTACCAGCCGACCCTCAGCGTGGTCGTGGACCTGTGGCAGGGCACCAACTTCGCCCAGTACCTGCTCAACACCACCCTGGTGGCGATCGGCAGCGTCATCGTGTCCACGGCCTTGGCGGCCCCGGCGGCCTACGCCTTGTCCCGCTTCAAGGCCCCGATCAGCGGGATCCTGCTGATCCTGGCGCTGATCTTTCGTGCCCTCCCGCGCTTCGCCGTGGCGCTGCCGTTCTACGAGTTCGCGCAAAAGCTGGGCATCTACGATACCAAGATCGCCATGATGATCGCGCTGGTGGCGCTCAACCAGCCTTTCGCGATCTGGCTGCTGCGCAACTTCTTCGCCGAGATTCCCGACACGCTGGACGAGGCGGCGATGGTCGACGGCTGCACCCGCTTCCAGACCTTCCGCAAGATCATTCTCCCGCTCATGGGGCCCGGGCTGATCACCGCCGGGATCTTCGCCTTCCTCTTCGCCTACCAGGAGTACCTGGTCGCGGTCGTGCTCACCGACGTCAACTCCAAGACGATCCCCGTGTTCATTGCCGCGCAGATCGGGCAGAACCTGCCCCTTCTCCAACAGGCCTCGGCGGCCACCGTCCTCGTGGCGCTCCCGATTCTCGGCCTCGCCATGATCGTCCAGCGCTACCTGGTGGCGGGGTTGACCTCGGGCTCGGTCAAGGGCTGATCGCCCGCCGCTTCAATCGCGGCCGAGATCCAGGGCCGAAGCGCCTCGCGGTGCTTCGGATCCAAGGGCAGCTCGGCCGCCCGCCAGCAGCTATCGAGCTGGGCGATGTTGCCGGGTCCGACCACCGCGCTGGTCGGGAAGGGCAACAGCCGCAGGGCGGCCAACCCCACCTCGGTGGGGGTGGCTCCCAGCTCGGCGCCGATAGCGCTCAACACGCCGACCAGGGTTCGGGCCGCGCCGTGGTCGTAGACGCGGTCGTGCGGGCTGGCATCGCCCCTGGCGGCCCGCTCGAACCAGCCCTTCGCCTGCGCCGAGTAGGCCATCAGGGGGAGCTGAGTTCGCTCGTGCAGGCCCGCCAGCTCGGCGTCCAGGACGACTAGGTCCTTCGCTAGGGCGCCGGGCGCGGGAGGAACCAGGGCGAAGGCGACGCTACTGGCCACCGGGCCGTCCCTCCCCGACTCCTCGGCCGCCGCCCGGAGATCCGTCAACCGCTCAGCGGTCCAGTTGGCTACCCCCCAGCTCGCCAGCAGGCCTTCGGCTCGCAGATCCTCCACGGCCGACATGATCTCGGACACCGGTCGGTTCGGGTCGTCGCGGTGCAACCACCACAGGGGCAGGCAGGTCAGCCCAAGGTTCTCCAGGCTGCGGCTCACGTCCAGACGCACCGAAACCGGGTCCAGGCGCGGCGCAGCCCTCCCGCCGGCCGGAACCGTCGCCGTGACGTCGGGGTGCCCGCCCTTGGTGGTCACGACGACGCGATCGGCGACCCCCCGGCTGGCCATCCAGCGACCTAACAGCTTCTCGCTGCAGGCGGACTCGACTCCGGGCAACCAGTCGGCGTAGACCAAGGCGGTGTCGATGTAGGATCCGCCGCGCTCGAGATGGCGATCGAGCAGGGCGTAGGAGGCGTCCACGTCCAAGGCCGAACCGAAACGGTTTCCGCCCAGCGTGATGGCGTCCATTCTCAGCGTCCGGCTCATGCGGGGCCCCCTGCCAGGGCCTCGAAGGCCTCCAGGATGCTCCAGATATCTCGCTTCCCGCCGCCGCGGGCCTGTTGGTAGGCCATCACCTGCCGGACGGCCGAGATCAGCGGCATCGGCACCGCCAGCTCCCGGGCCGCGTCCAAGACCAGGTCCACGTCCTTGGCCGCCGTGTCGACGTCGGACGGCGGGTTCTCGAAATCTCGGGCTACGACCATCGGGGCCTTGAGGCTGAGCTGCTTGGAGCCCAGCGGCCCCTGCTCCAGCACGGTCACCATCTCGTTCAGGTCCAGCCCGCCGCGCTCGCCGAAGCTCAACGCCTCCCCGAGCATGGCCGAGTAGACCGCCACCAGGGCGCTGTGGACGAGCTTGAGATAGACCGCCTCCTCGCTCGAGCCCACGCCGCGGATGGACCCGGCCAGCGGCTCCAGGACCGGCGTCACCTCGGCGATGTCGTCGTCTGCTCCGGAGAGGAAGACGGCCAGGGCGCCGTCCTTGGCTGGTTGGACGCTCCCGGCGACGGCGCCGCGCACGAAGCGAACGTCGCGGCGGGTTGCCTCCTCCTCGATCTCGCGCGTCACGGTCGGCGAGACGGTGCTGAGATCGCACAGCAGGTGCCCGGGCGCGGCACCCTCCAGCACTCCCCCGGGGCCCAACACGACCGAGCGCAACACGGCGTCGCTCAACAACATCGTGATACTCACCGCCGTGCGCCCCGCCACCTCTGCCGCGCCGTCGGCGGCCTCGGCTCCGGCCGCGACCAGATCCTCGACCCGCGCTCGGTCGATGTCGTGGACGACCACGCGGTGGCCGGCGGAAAGCAGGTTGCGGGCCATTGGCTCTCCCATCCGGCCCAGCCCGATGAAGCCTATCTTCGCGCGCCGGTGTTCGGTCGATTCGATTCGGGTGGACTCGTGTGCAGTTTCGGGTTTCACAGGGCTAGGGTATACGTATACACCACTAGCGAGAGGAACAGCATGGCCTTGTCACCAGCGACCTACGCCCCCTTTGACAGTCCAGAGGACTACATCGAGGGTTGGACCGATCTCATCTGGGACGATTTCGGCCTTGGTCGCCTCGGTGAGCACTACGCGGACGACATGGTCGTGCACGGGGCGTACGGACCGATCCGCGGCATGGAGGAGGTGCTACGCAAATCCCTGGTGAAGAAGGCGGCCTTCCCGAACCGAATCGGCACCGCCGAGGACGTCATCTGCGAGGACCGCGGACGGGACGCCTTCATCAGCCACCACCGGGTCTTCCACAACGGCAAGCAGGAGGGGATGCTGGCCTACGGGCCGCCCAGCGTTGCCGAGGTCGAGGCCCGTCACCTGGCCGTCTGCCTGGTCAAGGAGAACCTGGTGGTCGAGGAGTGGGTGGTCCGCGACGAGTACCGGGTGGTCGCCACCCTCGGCCTCGACCCGTTCGAGATCGCCCGGCAGCTCGCCTTCACCGCCGGCCCCGGCGGGCTCTTCGAGACCGAGGCGCCGAGGGATGTGCTGGCCCGCGGAGAGTCCGGCCCGCGCCCGGACAGCCACCGGGCAGAAGCCACCTCGGTCAAGGAATTCGTCGAACGGGTCTGGCACGGCAGACACCTGGAGAGCGTCGGCGACTTCCTCCACCCCCACGTGTTCCTCCAAACCACCCGTGGCCGGACCCGGACCCGGCACCGCAGCTACCAGATCGACCTCATCCAGATGCTGGCCCCCTTCCCCGACGCCACCATCGAGGTGCGCGATATCGCGGTGAGCACCCAGCCCGAGCGCGGCACCCGAGCCAGCGTGCTGTGGCGGCTGGCCGGAACCTACAGCGGCGCCCCGCTCTACGGCGCCCTGACCCACTCCCCCGTCGAGATCCTCGGCGCCTCGCAGTTTTTGTTCCGGGGCGGCCGGATCGTGCACGAGTGGCGCGTCTTCGACGAGATCGCGGTGATGGCGCAGATCGCTCATGCGCGGGGCGATCAACCGTTGTCCGACACCGCCGACCTGCCGCTCGGCGGGGCCTGATGAGCGAGTTCGATGTCGACGTGCTGGTGATCGGGGCCGGCCTGGCCGGTAGCGCCACGGCGTGGGCCCTGGCCAAGCGCGGGGTCGACGCGCACGTGGTGGAAAGCCACGAGGTGGGCCACCAGGCGGGCAGTTCGCACGGATCCTCGCGGATCTTTCGACGCGCTTACCCGCAGGCGGAGTACGTGAGCCTCACGGGCCGGGCCGAGAAGCTATGGGCCGAGTTGGGTTCGGAGCACGGCGAGCCGTTGCTGCGGCGAACCGGGGGGATCGACCATGGGCCGGACCGCGGCCTCGAGCAGATCGAGAAGACGTTCCGCGAACTCGACGTGCCGTCCGAGATGCTCACGGCCGGTGCCGCCGAGGCGCGCTGGCCGGGCATGCGCTTCGAGGGCCCGGTGCTGTTCACCCCGCAGTCGGGGGTCATCGACGCCGACGCCGCGGTGCGGGCACTGCTGGCCGGGGCCAAGGCGCGAAACGTCAACCTCAGCGAAAACACCCCCGTGACCAACATCGAACAAGGGGTCGACGCCGTCGCGGTACGCACGGGCCGGCAGACCATTCGAGCGCGCCGGGTGGTCGTCGCGGCCGGTGGTTGGGTGCCGGATCTGCTTCCCCCCGACATCGCCTCTCGCCTTCCCACCATCACGGTCACCCAGCAGCAGGTGTTCCACTTCGTTCGCCGTCGACCCGAGATCGAGTGGCCGGTGCTCATCCACACCTGCGGCGACGAGATCTACGCGCTGCCCTCGGGCAGCGACGGCGGTGCCGCGCCGGCGTTCAAGATCGGCGAGCACGAGCGGGGCACGATCACCACGGCGGCCGGCCGCGACTACGTCGTCGATGCGGGCTCACGAGAGCGGATGGTGGCCTACGTTCGGCGCTGGTTGCCCGGGTTGGTCGGGGAGGTGGCGGCGGAGATCACCTGCCTCTACACCACCACCGACGACAGGGACTTCGTCCTGGACCGCATGGGGGGAATCGTGGTGGCCTCCCCATGCTCGGGCCACGGGGCCAAGTTCGCTCCCGTACTGGGTGAGCTGCTGGCCGATCTCGCCCTCAGCGACGAGTTCGGCTCCGACCGTTTTGCGCTGCTTCCGCGGCGCTCCGCCGCCTGATCGGCTCATCCGCCAACTCGCAGCACCGAATTGAGGAAACCAATGACTCTGGACCCCGTGGCCTACCAGCCCTACGCCGACCCCGACGACTTCATCCGCGAGGTCACCGACCTCATCTGGGTGGACAGGGCCATCGGCTACATCGAGGACAACTACGCACCGGACTCGATCGTGCACGGCGCGTACGGGACGTCGGTCGGACGCGAGGAGGTCATCGAGGGAACGCTGATGCGGATCTCGCAGACCCCCGACCGGATCGGACAGGCCGAAGACATCATCTGGGAGGCCCGCGGCGAGGACGCCTTCCTGAGTTCGCACCTGGTGCTCTCGGCCGACCCCGGCAATGACTTCCTCTCGCGGACGATCGCCAACTGCCACTATCGGCGCGGCCAGATGGAGCAAGAGTGGGTCGTCCGCGATTCGCTGGCCATCGCCCTTCAGCTCGGGCAGGACCCAGACGAGGTGGCGCGCGGGCGGGCCTTCCCCGGTTACACCGGCAGTTTCATCGAGCCGGCTCCGCAGGATCCGATCAGCATCGGCGACAGCGGTCCCCGGCCGGACGACTTCCGCGAGGAGGTCGAGCTGTGTCTGGCCATGATCGAACGGGTGTGGAACGGACGCCGGCTCGATGAGGTGGAGAAGTTCTTCGTTCGCGATCTCACCCTGCACACCATCGGCTACCGGACGATCATTCGGCCGGAGGGGTACCGACGGGCGCTGCTCGACGTGCTGTCCCCCTTCCCCGGCGGCACCTTCGAGATCCGCGACGTGGCCACCAACCACGACGAGCGGTACGCCGGACGGCGGGTGGCGGTGACCTGGAAGTTGACGGGTGTCTACAACGGAATCCCGAGGCTGGGTCCACTCACCCTCTCTCCGGTTGAGGTGCTGGGCATCTCCCAGTTCATCGTGCGCGAGGGCAAGATCGTGCGCGAGGTCCGGCTCTACGACGAGATCGCCCTGCGCACCCAGATCGCGCTGCGCCGCGGTGACGAGCCGCTGATGAGCGGCAACATCTACTGAGTCCGGATTGGCCGGGGCGGTGGAGACAGTAGGGTTCGGCGTGTGACCATACGCGTGGCAATCGAGCACCGGACCACCTACCGCTTCGACGAGCCGGTCAAGGTGTATCCCCACACGGTGCGGCTGCGGCCCGCTGCCCACTCGCGCACGCCGATCCAATCGTATTCGCTGCAGGTGAGCCCTCGCGAGCACTTCCTCAACTGGCAACAGGACCCGTTCGGCAACTGGATGGCCCGGCTGGTCTTCCCCGAGCCGGTCTCCGAGCTGGACATCCTGGTCAACGTCGTGGCCGACATGAGCACCATCAACCCGTTCGACTTCTTCGTCGAGGATTACGCCGAGACGTTCCCGTTCTGCTATCCCGATGACCTGCGCCGCGAGCTCGAGCCGTACCTCCAGCCCGTCCCCGAGGACGGCGGGGGCGACGGTTCTGCAACCATGAGCGCCGGCCCGGGACCGGTGGTTCGGCGGTGGGTGGCCGAGAACGTCTCGCTGCCCGACGCCGGCCTGCGCATCGTCGACTTTCTCGTCATGATCAACGGCCTGGTCAATCGCGACATCGCCTACACCGTGCGGATGGAAACCGGAGTCCAGAGCCCAGATCACACCCTGAGCGCCCGCCTGGGTTCCTGCCGCGACAGCGCCTGGCTGCTCGTCTCGGTGCTGCGCCAGCTCGGCCTGGCCGCCCGCTTCGTCTCCGGCTACCTCGTCCAGCTCACCGCCGACATCGCCGCCGTGGAGGGGCCGTCCGGCCCGGCAGAGGACTTCACCGATCTGCACGCCTGGGCCGAGGTGTACGTCCCCGGGGCCGGCTGGATCGGGCTTGACGCCACCTCGGGCCTGTTCGCCGCCGAGGGCCACATCCCGCTCTCGGCCACCCCGCACCCGTCCTCAGCGGCCCCGATCTCCGGCGCCACGGCCCCGGTCGGGGTGGAGATGGCGTTCGTCAACCGGGTGTCGCGCGTCTACGAGGACGCCCGGGTCACCCTGCCCTACAGCGAGGAGCAGTGGGCTCGCGTCGACGCGCTCGGGAGGGTGGTCGACGAGCGTCTGGACGCTTTGGACGTGCGGCTGACGATGGGCGGGGAGCCGACCTTCGTCTCGGTGGACGACATGGCCTCGGCCCAGTGGCAGTCGGCCGCCGACGGCCCGGAGAAGCGCGAACTCGCCCACCAGCTCGCCGCCCGCCTGCGGCGCCGCTGGGCCCCGAAGGGCCTCGTGCATCACGGGCAGGGCAAGTGGTACCCCGGAGAGCCGCTGCCTCGCTGGTCGATCAGCCTGCTCTGGCGCGGCGACGGTGAGACGATCTGGGCCGATCAGGACCTGTTAGACAACCCGTGGGGCGAACCGGTGCTCGAACCGGGCTCGGAGCGCGCCGCCAACGCGATCCGCGATCTCGCGCTCGGGATCGCCGCCCGCACGGGCGTTCCCGCCGCGTTCACCGTGCCCGCCTTCGAGGACCCTCTCGCCCGGCTGCTGGAGGAGGCACGTCGCCCCGCCGGGGAGGAACGGCCCGACGACCTCGATCCCAACAATCCGCACAACGCCGACGCCGCCGCGCGCGCCGGGCTGGCCGCCGCGCTGGACGAGGAGCAGCTCGCCGACGAACGACCCGAGAGGGCTCTCTCCACCCCGCAGGGCTGGATCGTCCCGCTCTTCCGCAACCCCGGCGGCGAGGGGTGGGGCACCGCCCAGTGGCGGATGCGGCGCCGGCACGTCATCCTCACCCCGGGCGCCTCGACCATGGGCATGCGGTTGCCGCTCAGCTCGCTGGCCTGGACCGAGGCGCCGTGGGAGCCCGAGCGCTCCCCCTTCGACGAGCGCGGCACGCTGCCGTCGTACGCGGATGCCGCCAGGGGTGCCGACGCGGCGGAACAGTTCGACATCGCCGAGTCCCCCCGCACGGCGCTGTGCGTCGAGGAGCGCGAGGGCCACCTGTTCGTGTTCCTGCCGCCGCTCACCCACGTCGAGGACGCGCTGGCGCTGGTCGCCGCCGTCGAGGGCTCGGCCAAAGCGCTTGGCCTGCCCGTCGTGCTGGAGGGGTACGGCCTGCCGGGGGATCACCGGATCACCTCGCTCTCGGTGACCCCCGATCCCGGCGTCATCGAGGTCAACGTGCAACCCACGGCGAGCTGGGCCGAGCTCAGCGAGCTGACCACCACGCTGTACTCCGACGCCCGCCAGGTGCGGTTGGGCACCGAGAAGTTCGACGTCGACGGCACCCACACCGGCACCGGAGGCGGCAACCACTTCACCCTCGGCGGGGCCAGCGCCGATCAATCGCCGATGCTGCGCCGGCCGGACCTGCTGCGCAGCATGCTCACCTATTGGCAGCACCACCCCGCCCTGTCCTACGTCTTCTCGGGGCGCTTCATCGGCCCCACGAGCCAGGCGCCGCGCGTCGACGAGGGCCGCCACGAGACCCTCTACGAACTCGAGATCGCCTTCGACGAGCTGGCCCGCACCACCGGCGGGGAGATCTCCGATCTGGGCCGGTTTCTGGCCCAGGACAAGCGCCGCGACGAGAGCTATCGGGAGCGCCGCGCCCGCCAGCTCAAGTCCCCGCCGTGGCTGGTCGACCGGCTGCTGCGTCACCTGCTCACGGACCTGACCGGCAACACCCACCGCTCCGAGTTCTGCATCGACAAGTTGTACAGCCCCGACACCGATCGCGGCCGGCTTGGCCTCCTCGAGCTGCGCGGCTTCGAGATGCCGCCGCATCCGCGGATGTCGCTGGTGCAGGCCCTGCTCGTGCGGACGCTGGTGCTGAAGTTCTGGGACGAGCCCCACACCGGATCCCTGGTGCGCTGGGGCGCCCGGCTGCACGACCGGTTCCTGCTGCCCTCCTACGCCGCCGCCGACCTGCGCGACGTCGTCGCCGACCTCAACCGCTACCTCGTCGAGGCTCTCGGGGACGGCGCCCCGCGCTTGGAGGAGAGTTGGTTCGAGCCCTTCTTGGAGTTCCGCTTCCCCCGCCTCGGGGAGGCCGACATCGCCGGGGTGCACCTCGAGCTGCGGCAGGGGATCGAGCCGTGGAACGTGCTCGGCGAGGAGATCGGGCTCAGCGGCACGTCGCGCTACGTCGATTCCTCGGTGGAGCGGGTCCAGGTGGCGGCCGAGGGCATGATCGAGGGCCGGCACGTCCTGACCTGCAACGGGGTGCCGATCCCGATGAGGGCCGCCGCCGGCTCAAGCTGGGGCTCGGCGCCCAACGGCATCGGTGGCTCCCCGGGCCACCAGGTGGGCGGCGTGCGCTTTCGTGCCTGGGCACCCCCCTCGGCCCTGCACCCCACCATCGGGGTGCATTCGCCGCTGGTGTTCGATGTCGTGGACCGGTGGAACTCCCGCTCGCTCGGCGGGTTCACCTACCACGTCGTGCACCCGGGCGGGCGCAGCTACGAGGACTTCCCGGTGAACGCCATGGCCGCCGAATCGCGGCGCGCCTCGCGCTTTTCCACCCTCGGCCATACCGTCGGCCCGGTGGATCTCAGCCGCTGGCCCCAGGCCAACTCGCTGCTCGGGGTCCCCGGCGAGGAATTCCCATCCACGCTGGACCTGCGTCGATTCCTGCCCGGCGAGCGCGGCTAGATAGAGTCGGTTCGGTGTCTGTAGCCCCCGCGCTCGGTAGCTCCGTCCTCGACGGTTACCGTGCCGAACTCGAGTCCGCTCGCCACGGGCAGATCGCGGCGCCGGGGGTCGACGAGCTCATCGTCGATGGGCTCCCGCGGGCGGCCAGCGCCGCCCTGGCCGCGAGCATCGAACGCCTCGGGGACACCGGTCTGAAGCTCGCCCACGCCGAAGCCCGGCGCTACGTCCGCGACGACGGCATCACCTACGGGAGCACCGAGGCGGGATTGCAGGCCCGGAAGTGGGCGCTCGATCCGCTGCCGGTCATCATCGACGCCCCGCAGTGGCACAGCCTCGAGGCCGGGTTGGAGCAGCGCTCGCGGTTGTTGGACGCCATCTTCACCGACCTGTACGGTCCGAGACGGTTGCTGAGGGCGCGCATCGTGCCGGCCGAGATCGTGCTCGGGCATCCGGGTTTCATTCGCCAAGCCGACGGCATCCGCATCACCGGGCCTCACCAGCTGGTGCTGACCTCCAGCGACCTGGCGCGCGGCGGGGACGGATCGTGGCGGGTGCTGTCGGATCGCAGCCAAGCCCCGTCGGGGGCCGGTTACGCCATGGCGAACCGACGCATCACCAACCGGGTGTTGGCCGGGCTGCACCGCTCGTCCAACCTGGCCCGGCTGCGCAACTTCTTCCACACCGTGACCGACAGCCTGCAGGCCAGCGCCCCCAGCGAGGTGGAGCAGCCCCGCACCGTGCTGCTCTCCCCCGGCGCCGCCGCCGAGACGGCCTTCGATCAGGCGTTCACCGCGATGCTGATGGGCGTCCCCCTGGTCGAGGCCGACGATCTCATCTCCAAGGACGGCCGGATCTGGTTACGGGCCACCAACCGGTTCGATCCGGTCGACGTCATCTACCGCCGCGTCGATTCTGACTGGTGCGATCCGCTGGAGCTGCGCGCTGAATCCCGGCTCGGGCTACCGGGGCTTATCGACGCCGCTCGCCGAAACCGGGTGGCGGTCACCAACCCGATCGGGTCCGGGGTGCTCGAGAGCCCAGCCTTGCTGCCCTACCTCTCGGCCGCGGCCCGCGAGCTGCTCGGCGAGGACCTGCTGCTGGAGTCGGCCCAAACCTGGTGGTGTGGGGATCCCATCCAGCGCCACCACGTGCTGACCCACCTGGACAAGCTCGTGATCAAGCCGCTGTCTCGAGAAGAGGGGCAACCGGGCATCGTCGGCTGGCAACTCGACGCGGGCCAACGCGACGCCTTGGCCCGCCGGATCAGGGCCGACCCGCTGAGCTGGTGCGGACAAGACCCCCAGGAAACCTCCACAGCACCCACCGTGACCCCCGGCGGGCTCGCACCCCGGCGGCTGGTCCTGCGGACCTTCGGCGTCGCCACCGATAACGGGTACGAGTTCATGCCCGGCGGCCTTGGGCGGGTCGCCGCTTCCGGTGATCAGTACGTGATCTCCAACTCCTGCGGTGCGTTGGCCAAGGACGTCTGGGTTCTACAGCCCGGGGCCGTCGGCGACGTCGAACGCGTTCCCGAGGTCGGCCGCTCCCGCCGACGCCTGGCCCAGGTCAGCCTGCCCACCGGGCTTGGGCTGGTACCGCGCATCGCCGAGAACCTGTTCTGGATGGGCCGCTACGCCGAGCGCGCGGAGGGCACCGCCCGGCTCGTCGCCGTCGCCGACGATCTGGTGGAGGACTACGGCAACCGTCCGGGGTCCCCCGGCCACTCGGCCATGACCACGTTGCTGCGGGCCGTCACGCAAGTCACGACGAGCTATCCCGGCTTCCTCGGCCCCGGCGCCGAAGAGCGGCTGGCCGATCCGCTGTCCCCGCTGCGCGAGCTCGTCGTGGACGCGGATAACCCCGGCAGCGTCGCCTACGCCATCTCCCGCCTGGTGGCCGGATCCCAGCAGGTCCGCGATCAGCTCTCGCTGGACACCTGGATCGTGCTGGGCCGCCTCGAGCGGACCCTGGCCGACATCCGGCCCGACGAGTCCCAGTTGCAGCCGCAGATCGCTCGGGTCCTGGAATCCCTGATGGCCTTCGCCGGGATCATGGCCCAAGGGATGGTGCGCGATCCCAGCTGGGGCTTCATCGACGCTGGCGCCCGGCTGGAGCGAGCCCTGCAGACCGCGGCCGTCTTGAGCGCCACCATTGCGTTCGAGCGCGCCCCGGTGATCGACGGACAGATCACCGAGGCCGTGCTGCAAACCGGGGTGAGCGTCATCACTCACCGGCGGCGAACCACGTCGGGGTCGGGGCCGGCCGCCCCGGCCGAATCCGCTACGGAGCTACTGCTGTTGGACCGCACCAACCCCCGTTCGATCGCCTATCAGCTGGATCGGCTCGTCGAGGACCTCGGCCTCATCGGCGACGAGACCCTGGCCGCGGCAGTGGGCCCGCTCAACGCCGAACTACGCGAGGCCGACGCCGAGAGGCTCTGCGCGGACGGCCGCCAACCGCTCCAGCGGATGCTCGCCTCGGTGACCGAACGGCTCCGCGACCTGGCCGATCGGTGCACCATCACCCACTTCGCCCGCAAGCCCCAACAGCGCTCGTTGGTGCCGAGCTGGGAGATGAACAGGCAGGTCGCTCGATGAGTGAGACTCCGGATCGTCATTTCAGCGCGCGCCGATACGCGATGCGCCACCGCACCGCCTACACCTACGACGAGGACGTCACGACCTGCTACGAGCGTGGCTTCCTGCAGCCGCGCCCCACGCCGTCCCAAACGATCGTGAGCAACGACATCTCGGTCTCCCCCGAGCCCGACATCATGGCCGAGCACGTCGACTTCTTCGGCAACCGCAGCTACTACCTGGAGTTTCGCACCCCGCACACGCTGCTCGACATCGTCCAGACCTCGGTCTTCGACATCGAGTGGCCGCGCGTCGATCTCGCGGCGCTGGACCGGTGGAGCGTGGCCGAGGCGGCGGCCGAGCTGGCCCGCTCGGAGGAGATCGACGAGGTGGAGCGCGTGGGGTATCTGCTGGAATCCTCGCTGGTGCAGATCGACGACGACATCCGCGCCTATGCCGGCACCATCTTGTCCGCGGATCGCCCGCTCGGCGAGGCAATCATGGCGCTGGTGAGCGAGATCTACTCGGGCTTCACCTACTCCAAGGGCGCCACCTCGACCAAGACGACCCTGCCCGAACTCCTGGAACTCAAGGCGGGCGTCTGCCAGGACTTCGCCCATCTCGCGGTCGGCTGCTTCCGCGCGGTGGGGCTGCCCGCCCGCTACGTCAGCGGTTACATCGAGACCCAACCCCCGCCCGGGAAGGAAAAGCTCCAGGGCTCCGCCGCCACCCACGCCTGGGCCGCCGTCATGGTGCCCGGCGGCTGGGTCGATCTCGACCCGACCAACAACCACCTGGCCGATTCGCGCTACCTCGTCACCGGTTGGGGTCGCGACTTCCGCGACGTCTCGCCGCTCAAGGGGATCATCTTCACCGAGGCCAGCAGCTCGGAGCTCAAGGTCGAGGTCGACGTCATCCGCCAGGATCCCTGAACTGGTTGGGAGTGCGGGGCACGCCGATCCGGGCGTAGCGTAACTGCATTACTCCAAGAACCGAGGACGGCCGATGAACAGACGTGGTTTTCTCACCGCCCTGGCCTTGGGCGCTGCGTCAGCGGCGCCCCTGGCCCTGCCCTCGGCTCGCGCCCACGCGGCCAGCCGGACCCTGAACGGGCATGTCCTCAAGGGCAAGATCTACGCCCTGTGGAGGCTGAACTCTGCGGTGGTGGGGAAGCCGACAACCAATGAGTACCGGGTCTCCGGTGGGATCAAACAGCGGTTCGAGCACGCCCACATGTACCACTCCACCAAGTTTGGGTCCAGCATCATCAAGGGCAAGATCCGCGCCACCTACGACAGCGCTGAATCCACGCTGGCACTCGGGCTGCCGGTAGGGAAGGAGATCTACAACCGCGGCTACCGCGCGTACCGGCAGCCCACCACCACCGGTTGCGTGTTTTGGAACAACGTCGACGGCGGCCAGGCCGTCCCGCACTCCCAGACGGCCCGACTGGCAGAAGTGGTGAACTTTCGCGATGCGGCGGGCGCGGGGCCGGGCTTGGCGTTGGATACAAGACGGATGCGGCGTGGCCAGGTCTATCGCTCCAATCGCCCCTATGCCGCCACCGGCGGCGACAAGCTCATCCTCGCCTCTACTGGCATCGCCTCGTTCATCGATCTGCGCACCACCGAGACGGCGAGAAAGACCCCCGACCCCTTGATCCCGGGAATCGAGTATCGACTCTTCAACGTGTTCGGCACCGCCTCGACCCCAAGCTACCCATGGTCGGACGCTGCGGGGGCCCGGGCGGCCATGCGGGCGAACTACCGGTTGTTCGTGACCTCACCGGTCTGCCGATCGGTGATCGCCAAAGTCCTCGCCGTCGTGGCACGAACCTCCGCACCGCTGCTGCTCCACTGCACCGACGGCAAGGATCGCACCGGATGGATTGTCGCCCTGCTGCAGCACCTCGTGGGCGCCACCGAGGAGAGCATCCGGGAGGAATACCTGAAGTCGAACCGGTACCTGGCCCCGGTGATCGACGCGCGGTACGCCAAGGATTTGTCGTCCAGGGGCCGAACGTACGCCGACGCGAGGAGGCACTTCAATCTCGTCGAGGACTCCTATCTCGACGCCGCTTGGGAACAGGCGCGCAACTCCTACGGCAGCGTCGAAGGCTACGTCGGGCGGGGGCTCGGCGTCTCCGCGACGACCCTCGGCCTCTTGAGATCGAGACTGGCCGTCGGTTAAACCGAGCGATGGATCAGCAAGGGCAACACGACACTCGCCCCCGCCTCCCGCAGCATCGCCGCCGCCACGGTGAGGGGCCACGTGCTGGATGACTCTTCCAGCGCCAATAACACCGGGCGACCGGCCACCTGAAGATCTTCGGGCAGCAGGAGCGATCCTCGCCACCAGGCCGCCTCGGCCGGCCCCGCGGCCGCGGACTCCAACGGCTGGGCCCCGTCCACCAGACCGAGCCTGCCACGGGACAACCGACCCACGGTGGCGAGTCGCTCGGTCACGGCGTCGGCGATCGGCGTGGCCCCGGCCGTGCTCGGCATGGTCACGACGATCTCGGGCCGGCTGCTCCAGTCGTGACGCCAAGACACCAGCGTGAGCACGCACGCGTCGGTGATCTCGGCCATCGCCGCCCCGTCCCCGTTGCGCGCCGCCGCCCACGCGCTGGTCCACTCGGGGGCGTCGGCGTGGATGAGCACGCGTCCCGCCTCGGCCATCAATCCCGCGGGGATCCTGCCCCGGGCGCCGAACTCACCGCCGGGCCACATCTTGCGCGGATCCAACACCTCGCTGCGAGAGCGCAGCAGCTTGGAGATCCGGCGCATCGTCTCGACGTCCGCTTCCTCTTCCAATGGGGCGGGCAAGCGGTTCAGGCACACCGAGCAGCGCCCGCACGGGGCGGCGCTCGGGTCGTCCAACGAGCCGGCCAGCAGCTCCATGAGGCAGCGCTCGCCCCGGGTGTAGGCCCGCATGATCTCGGCCTCGCGCCGGCGCACCGCCAGGACGCCGTCGTAATGTTCGGCGTCGTAGCTCCACGCCCGGCCCGTGCCAAGCCACCCGTCCGGCGTGCGCTCGACCACCTTGTCCACCGCCAGCTGCTTCACCATCAGCTCCACCTTGGTGCGGCGCAGGCCGGTCTCGGCCTCGAGCGCGGGCACCGACATGGGAGCGCGGTGGCCGTTCGGCTCGTGGGCGTTCAACGCCTTCAGCAAGGTGGTCATCTGGGCGGGATCGGGGATAGTCGCGGTGGCGAAGTAGTCCCACACGCCCTCGTCGGCCGGTGACGGCAACAGCACCACGCTGGCGTGTTCGATGGCCCGCCCGGCGCGTCCAACCTGCTGGTAGTAGGAGACCGGGGACGGTGGAGAGCCGACGTGGATGACGAAGCCCAGGTCCGGCTTGTCGTAGCCCATGCCGAGCGCCGAGGTGGCGACGAGGGCCTTGAGCTGGTTGCCGCGCAGCCGATCCTCGAGCCGGTGCCGCACGTCGGAGTCCTGCTTGCCCGTATAGGCGGCCACCGGATAGTCCTCGCCGTGTACCTCCCGGATCGCCTGCGCCAGGCGTTCGGCGTCGGCGACGGTGAGCACGTAGACGATGCCCGAACCGGCCAGCTTGGGCAGGTGATCGACCACCCAGGCGTAGCGCTGGATCGGGGTCAGGCTGCTGACCACCGAGAGCTGCAGGCTCTCGCGGGCGAGCGGTCCGCGCAGCACGAGCGTGGCCTCGCCGAGCTGGCCCGCCACGTCGTCGGTGACCCGCCGGTTCGCGGTGGCGGTGGTGGCCAGCACAGGGGTGGCGGGGTTGAGTTGGCGCAGCACCTCGGCGACCCGGCGGTAGTCGGGGCGGAAGTCGTGGCCCCAGTCCGAGACCGCGTGCGCCTCGTCGATGACCAACAACCCCAACCGGCCGGCCAGCCGATCCATCACCCGGGACCCGAAGCTCGGGTTGGCGAGGCGCTCCGGGGAGACGAGCACGAGGTCCAGCTCGTCGTTGCCCAGGGCCCGTTCGATCTCGCTCCACTGGCCGATGTTGGACGAGTTGATCGTGGCGGCCCTGAGCCCGGCGGACGAGGCGGCGGCCACCTGATCGCGCATCAGCGAGAGCAGCGGGCTCACCACGAGAGTCGGACCGAAGCCTTCACCGCGCCGAATCGCGGTGGCCGCCCAGTACACCGCCGACTTCCCCCAGCCCGTGCGCTGAACCACGAGCGCCCGCGGGCTGGCCCCGCCATCGGTGCGGGTGAGCTCCGCCACCGCGCGCAACTGATCCTCGCGGAACTGCGCTCCGTCTCCCGCGACGGCCCGCAGCGTCCGCATCGCCACGTCGAGCCGCTGCGGATCGAGCGGGTTGGAGCTGGGTGGGGCGGACGCAGTCAAGCTGTCGGGCGAGGTCATGGTCTCACCGTAGGGCAGGCCCCTGACATTGCCCGAGTTCCAGGCGCACCGCAGTCACGTCCTCAACTCGCCTGAGAAGCTCACCCGATCCAGCAGGGACGTCTCACGTTCAGCGTCACGACAAGGCCCGCGATGGATTCGCGCGCCGCTGCCTCCCTCGGGGCCGGGTACGAACAGTGCATCCACGTCACGGGTGAGACGGTGGTGGTCGTAGGCCAGCGTCATCGCTGCCCCGCCCACGACGAACAGCTGCGCCGACACCTCGACAGACGCGAGCCGGTCGGACAGCTCCGCGAACAGGGTCTGAACCCCGCTCAAACTTCATTTTCGCAGATCCATCGGCAGAAATCTCGAGGAGTTCCCGCTGGCAACAATTCAGGCAATCCGCCAGCCGCGTTCGGATCGCCACGTCGGACGGCGGATTGGCGGGGCGTACTCACCCCTCCGTCGCCCACGTGAGGAGAGTAGCGATCACTCGACATCGCGGCGTTGGAAGACCAGGAATGAGACCGAGACCGCAACCACGAAGCACACCAAGAGGTAGATCAGGCCGTGCTCGAAGCTCAGAATGCGTTCGACGGAGTCGAACTGGACACCGTCTGGCGTCGTGGTGACTTGGCTCACGTAGTAGGTGAGGTCGTGGGAAAGGAACGCCAACGCGTTGTTGTCGGGCAGCCATGGCGGCACGGACGCGAACTTCGGCGATTGGCTGAACGCGCTGGTGATGATCCGGAAGACGAAGAACCCGCCTAGGGCACCGAGCGCGGCCGCCGTGTGCCGCGCCACCAGAGCAATACCGAACCCGATGGCGGCCGCGATCACCGCCAGCGCCACGACGCGTCCGCCCTGTTGCAGCACGGGAGCCCACTTCACCCCGTCGTCCCCGGATCCGTTGATCCCTTCGATGACCGCGGTAGCGACGAGCCCCAATGCCATGAAGGCGGCGGCGAAGACCGCACTACCGAGCAGGGCGACGAACAGCTTGGACAGCATCACTTTCCACCGAGAGGGGGTGAACGTCAGCCAGTTGGCAATGGCACCGGAGGACATCTCCGCGCCGATGTAGGAGGCGGACAGGATGAAGACGACAAGGGCAAGGATGGCTCCGCCGCCCTGGACGACGATCACCACCAGGTCCTTGACAGGTTGGGTGAAGACGAAGTCTGCACGCCGTGGCTCTGGCCACCCGCATTCGTCGAGCTCTCCTGGCTCGACCTGCGGACAATCCGCGTTGATCTCCGGGCTCTCCTTGACCCATTCGTCGTGCTGTTGTTGATAGAACTGGTCGGCCTCGGCGATCTGGGCCGGGGAGGGCGGCTTGGAGAGGAAGAACACCATCGTGGATAGCCCGGCGAACGCGATCAGGGTGACGACCGCGAAGACCCACAACATGCGCCGGCTGCGCCAGCGGGTGGCCTCGGCTTTGACGAGGTTGATCATGCTGCTCCCCTACCGGTCGCGTGGCGGGGCCCGTGTTGGGCTTGCCCCAGGTGGTCGTCGGCGGTGAGTTCGAGGAACACCGCCTCCAGCTCCATCCGCTGCAGGCGGATCTCACCGGCCCAGATGTCGTGTCGACCAAGCGTCCGGTTGATCTGCTCGGGATCGAGCGGGTGCCCCGCGCTGACGAGCAGGCTCTGGTCGGGCCGTTCGTCGACGGTGTAACCGGCCTGAGTGAGGGCCGATTTGGCGCCGTCGCGGTTTCGCGTCCGCAGGACGACCTGCTCCTTCGAACCGGACAAGATCTCCGAGACCGGCCCCTGGGCGAGCAGCCGGCCGCGGCCGATGATGGTGACGGTGTCGGCCACCTGCTGGACCTCGTTGAGGATGTGGCTGGAGACGAGGACCGCCTTGCCGGCGTCGGCGAGACCGCGCATGGTCGCGCGGATCTCGTGGATGCCGGCCGGGTCGAGGCCGTTGGTGGGCTCGTCGAAGATGAGCAGGTCGGGGTCCTTGAGCAACGTCCCGGCGATGGCGAGGCGCTGCTTCATGCCCAGCGAGTAGGTGCGAAAGGCGTCCTTGCCCCGCGCGGCGAGCCCGACCTGCTCCAGCACCTCGTCAACCTTGGAGCCTGGCGCCCCGATGGCCTGGCCGAGGATGCGGAGGTTCTTGCGGCCGCCGAAGTTGGGAAAGAACTTGGGTTGTTCGACGATGGCGCCGACGCGGCTCATCACGTGGGCCAACTCCTCGGGTACCGGCTGATCGAAGATGCGCATCGTGCCGGAGTCGGCCCGGATCAGGCCGAGCAGCATCCGGATGGTGGTGGTCTTGCCGGAACCGTTGGGGCCGAGGAAACCGTGCACACCGGCGATGGGCACCTCGAGGTCGAGGCTGTTCACCGCGGGCGTCCCGCGGTAGGTCTTCCGCAGGTTCGAGGTCTGAACCGCGAGACTGGGTCCCGGCGAGCCGCCCGTGGGCGGAGCGGAGGTCAATGCGTCCATGCCTAATCATGGCCCCTAACCGAGCGGTGGTCGTGGACCCAGGGTCGCTAGATCGGCGTGGTCGCTGTCGGGCCAGGGTCGCACCCATTGCCGAGCTTTGGGCGTTCGGCGGGATCTATCGGCTCCGAGATGGCGCATAGTCTGTCCCCCGTGACTTCACGACGACTCCTCGGTCAGATCGCCGCCGTGTCCTTCGCTGGCGCCGCCGGTCTCGCAGGAGGGGCGGCCGTGGCCGCCAGGCTCATCAGCGGGCCGAACCGCCCGTGGCCGGACTACCGCTTCACTCCCTTCGAGGTTGGTGCCCCCGGTGAGGACGTGACCTTTGCCGCGGGCGACGGCACGCCGCTAGCGGGCTGGTGGCTCGATCGACCCGGCAGCGATCGGGTCGTCATCGCCTGCCACGGCCACCGCGGCAACAAGTCCGACATGCTCGGCATCGGGCCCGGGCTGTGGCGGGCCGGCAACACCGTGTTCATGTTCGACTTCCGCGGCAACGGCGACTCCGCCGACGGCGCTCAGTCGCTGGCCCACTACGAGCGCCAGGACCTGCGGGCGGCCGTCGATCTCGTCAAGGGCCGACGCCCGAACGCCCGGTTGGCCGTTCTGGGGTTCTCCATGGGCGCCGCCGTGACGATCCTCGAGGCCGCCGTCGACGAACGCATCGAGGCCGTGGTCCTCGACTCGCCGTTCGCCGATATGCAGGGGGTCATCGCCACCGCGATCCGCCGCTTCCGGGTGCCGCCGTTCCTGCTGCTGCGGCTCACCGACCTGGCGACCAAGGCCCGCTACGGCTACCGCTTCGCCGACGTCCAACCCATCGACGTCATCGCCTCCATTGCCCCGCGGCCCATCCTGCTGATGCACGGTGACGCCGACCGGATCATCCCCTACGAGCACGGCGAACGCCTCGCCGAGGCGGCCGGTGTTGGGCTGGTGCGGTTCCCGGGGGCGGACCACTGCGGCGGCTACTTCGACGATCGCGCCGGCTACATCGCGCGCGTGGCCGATTGGCTGGCAAGGGCCCTACCCCCTCGCGCAACGCAACCGCAATTCTGACCCCTCGTTTCTCGGCTCACCGGTCCGACACCGCGACTCGCCGTCGTCCGCAGAATGACTGGTCATAATTGCGGTTGGCCATCGGGACATCGTCTTGCGGCCACGTGGTGGGCGTGAGCTGCGCCACCTGCTGGAAGGCCAGCAGCCGCTTTCCGTCCGCGTCGGTCAGCACCAGCCAGTCTTCGCTCGCGCGCTTGCCAGCGGCCGGCGGTTCGGACCCGGGAGCGTAGGCCAGCCCGAGCAGCTGGTGGTAGAACTCGGCGAGTTCGCGGATGTTCAAGGCGTCCACGACCGTGTGCAGCAACTGGGGGTATTCGCGCATCGGCGTCACTTTCGAGTTGTAGGGAGGGCACGAAGCTACAGGTCGGCGTGCCGAGCCCGTGCGAAACAGTAGAGGCCGTAGCAGATCAGACCCAGCGCCACGAGCGTCAACAGGTAGGGCCCAAAGGGCTGTTCGACGAGCGCCCGCAGGGCCCCGTCCAGGCCGCGGGACTTCTCGGGATCGAACTGGACGGCCGAGACGATGATCAACCCGCCAACCACGAGGAAGCCGAGTCCCTTGGTGACGAAGCCGATCTGGCCGAGCCGGGTGGCGACCGTGCCGGGGTGCTCCCCCAGCTCTTTCAGGAACGTCTTCGAGATGCCCTTGTAGATGTTGTAGCCGGCGAAGATCAGCACGGCCAGACCGGCCGCCCCGACGAGGATCTGGCCCAGCGGCAGCTCCATCACCTTGGCGGTGAAGCTCGCCGTCTGCTTCGAGGAGTCCTTGTTGCGGTTCAATAGGGTCCGGACGGTCAGGGCGGTCAGCGCCCCGTAGACGATGGCGCGGCCCAGGTGGACGAAGAAGCGCTTCCAGTGATCGGTGAGGTCGCCGTACATCGCCTCCAAGATCGCGCTCATCGCCTGCCACAGCACGAGGGCGGCCAACCCGACGGCGGCGACGATCAGCGCGATGAAACCCCCGGGTGATCCGGCCACGACCTTGAGCGCGCCGGAGCTGCTGGCGTCCTCGTCCGACTTCGACCAGGCCACCAACAGCGCGAGCCCGGCGACGAGGATGTGCACCAGGCCGTAGGAGACGAAGCCGAGCCGAGCCAGGGCCTCGGTCGCCGGATGGTCCTCGACCCTGCGGACCGCGCGTTGCGCCTGATCCTCGCTCACAGGCTGGCTTTGAAGGGATCGGGGGTCAGCGTGTACTTGGTTTGCAGGTACTCGTGGATGCCCTCGGCCCCGCCCTCGCGGCCGAGCCCGGACTGCTTCCACCCGCCGAAGGGGGCGGCGGCGTTGGAGACGACGCCGGTGTTGAGCCCCATCATGCCGGTCTCCAGCCCCTCGATCATCCGCTGCCCCCGAGCCAGGGATTGGGTGTAGACGTAGGAGACCAGCCCGAACTCGGTGTCGTTGGCCAGCCGCACCGCCTCGTCCTCGTCGTCGAAGGTCGCGATGGCGAGCACCGGACCGAAGATCTCCTCGCGCAGGATGTCGCTGCCCGGCTGGACGTTGGAGACGACGGTGGGGGCGAAGAAGGTGCCTGGACCGTCCAGGGGTTTCCCGCCGATATCCAAGGTGGCACCACGGCCGACCGCATTCTCGACGAGCTTGGTCGCCTTGGCCACGGCCCGGTCGTCGATGAGGGGACCGATGGTCACCCCGTCCTCGGTGCCCCGGCCGATCTTCAGGGCCTCGACTCGCTCGGTCACCTTGGCGGTGAACTCCTCGGCGACGCTGGCGTGCACGAGGAACCGGTTGGCCGCGGTGCAGGCCTCGCCGATGTTGCGGAACTTCGCCGCCATGGCGCCCTCGACGGCGGCGTCGAGATCGGCGTCGTCGAAGACGACGAACGGGGCGTTGCCGCCCAGCTCCATCGAGGTCCGCAGCACGCCCTCGGCCGACTGCGCGATCAGCTTCTTGCCGACCGCCGTCGAGCCGGTGAAGGAGAGCTTGCGCAACCGTGGGTCGGCGATGATGGGCTCGGAGACCTCGGCCGAGGAGCCGGTGGTCACGACGTTGACCACGCCGTCCGGCAGGCCGGCGTCGGCCAGCAGCTTGGCGAAGTACAGGGTGGTCAACGGGGTGAGCTCGGCCGGCTTGATCACCACCGTGCAGCCCGCGGCGAGCGCCGGCGCGATCTTGCGCGTGGCCATGGCGAGCGGAAAGTTCCAGGGGGTGATGAGGTAGCACGGGCCCACCGGATGCTGGGAGACGATCGTCCGGCCGGTGTCCTCGGGGTTGGCGCCGTAGCGGCCCTGGATGCGCGGGGCCTCCTCTGCGAACCAGCGCAGGAACTCTCCGCCGTAGGTGACCTCGCCTCGAGCCTCGGCCAGCGGCTTACCCATCTCCACGCTCATCAGTAGCGCGAACTCCTCGGCCCGCTCCTGGAGCAGATCGAACGCCCGGCGCAACAGTTCCGAGCGCTCCCGCAGGCTGGTGCGCGCCCAGCCGGCGAAGGCGGCGCACGCCGCGTCCAGGGCCGCCTTGCCATCGCCGACGCCGGCGTCGGCGATCTCCTTGACGATTTCGCCGGTAGCGGGATCCCGAACGGCTAGCGTGGTTCCGTTCGCCGCCGGGAGCCAAACACCTCCGATGAATAGGTCAGTAGGTACGCGTTCCAGCAGTGCGCTCTCGTCGTTTTGGCCCACGATGACTCCTTGTGATTTGGCCGACCGCTGAGGTTGGGAGACTTCGCTGGCCGGTGCGTCGTTGAACTCCTTAGATCGTATATGATCTCGCGTCGACGCCGGAGCGGCCCCGTGCGTTCGGGTGCAGGAGGTCGGCCAGCTCCTCGACGCCGTCGACGAGCCGTGGCCCCGGCCTGGCCCACGAGGCGTTGGCGTCCACGGCGTGGACGCTCACCCCGGCCGGGATCCGAGCCGAGGCGCGCAGCTGCTCGGCCTGGGCGTTGGCGCCTCGGAGATCGAAGCCGCACGGAGCGACGACGACGACCTCGGGCTCGGCGCCGAGGACCGCGTCCCAGGTGGTGCGCCGCGAGTCCTCTCCGGGGGTGGCCAGCACGGGGGTGCCTCCCGCCGCCTCGATCATCTCCGGAATCCAGTGGCCGGGAGCGAACGGCGGATCTACCCACTCGAGCAGCATCACCCTGGGCCGTGGCAGGCCGGCCACGCGATCGCGGACCGCGACCAGCCGGTTGCGCAGCGTTCTGACCAGATCGCGGGCCGCCTCGTCGCGCCCGGTCGCGGCACCGAGGGCGAGGACGGATTCCCATACCTGATCCAACGTTTTGGGATCGGTGGTCACCACCTCGGCACGGGCCCCGAGGTAGTTCAGCGCCTCGGAGACCACCGACACGTCGACGGCGCAGACGGCGCAGAGGTCTTGGGTGACGATGAGATCCGGGTCGAGTTCGGCGAGCGCGCCGGAGTCGAGGTGGTAGAGGTCTTCCCCGGCCGAACGCGCCCGGCTGACCCAGGCGTCGATCTCGGCGGGCGTCAGTCCCTCGGGCATCGCCGAGGTGGAAACGATCCGCGCCTCCCGGGCCGCCGGTGGGTAGTCGCACTCGAAGGTGACGCCCACCACCCGATCGCCCACGCCGAGGGCGTGCAGGATCTCGGTCGTGGACGGGAGCAGCGAGACTATCCTCATGGCCACACCTTACGGTGCGCGGATGACGTATGATCGGCCTAGTCCGGCGAGGAGATCCACCCGCCGGTGCTCTAAAAAGGGGCACGCGACCGCTGCGGCACAAGGCCTGCGCGTGGGACACATATAGCTGCTCTCGCCGATGGCCACTGGTCTGCCATCTCCACCCGAAAGGCTCCTTATGCCCACTGTCTCCGCCCACGTCGCCGCCACCCTCGCCCAGCACGTCGATCACGTGTTCGGGGTGATGGGCAACGGCAACGCCTACTTCCTCGACGCACTGGAGCGTCAAGGCGCGGCCACCTACACGCCCATGCGCCACGAGGCGGGCACCGTCGTCGCCGCGGACGCGCACTACCGGGCCTCGGGCCGGATCGCCGCCGCGACCGCCACCTACGGTGCCGGGTTCACCAACACGCTGACCGCGCTGGCCGAGGCCGTGCAGGCGCACGTGCCCCTGGTGCTGGTGGTGGGCGACGAGCCCACGTCGGGACCGCGCCCGTGGGACGTCGATCAGATCGCGCTCGCATCGGCGGTTGGGGCCCGCACCTACACGGTCGGTCACGCCGACGCGGCCGCGACGACCGTGATCGCCATCGAGCATGCACTGGCCTACCGGGTGCCCGCGGTTCTCGCGATCCCCTACGACGTCGCCAAGCTTGAGGCGGGTCCGGTGCCGAGCGCCCCGCAGCCTCGCCTGCCTGCCCCCATCTCCCCCGCGGGTCCCTTCGCGGCCGCGACGATCGCCGAGGTGGCCGCCCAGCTGGCCGGCGCCGAGCGCCCCCTGCTGCTGGCGGGCCGCGGTGCCTGGCTGGCCGACGCATCGCTGGCGCTCGGTGAGCTGGCCGAGGCCACCGGGGCCATCACGTGCTCTACCGCGCTCGGCCGCGGCCTCTTCCCCGAGTACGACCTGGGCGTTTGCGGCGGATTCGGCGCCGAGGGCGCCATGGAGCTGGTCCGCCAGGCTGACGTCGCCGTGGTGTTCGGGGCCGGGCTCAACCAGTTCACCATGCGGTTCGGCGAGCTGTTCGCCCCCGGCACCCGCGTCGTGCAGGTCGACGTGACCCCCTCCGCGACCCACCCGCACGTCGGCGCCTTCATTCGCGGTGACGCCAAGATCGTGGCCTCGGCCCTAATGAGCGAACTCGCTGCCCTGAGGGCCACCCCGAGCGGCTGGCGTGAAGCGGTCGACTTCGCTCCCCTGCTGAGCCGGGCGACCGGCGACGAGCTCGCGCCTGACGGCCGGTTGGATCCGCGTTCGGCCGCCATCCGCATCGGCGAGCTGTTGCCGACCGATCGCGTCGTCGTCCACGACGGCGGACACTTCATCGGTTGGGCCAACATGTACTGGCCCGTTGCCTCGCCCGACCGGATGATCATGGTGGGTACCGCGTACCAGTCCATCGGGCTCGGCTTCGCCAGCGTGCCCGGGGCAGCGCTCGGCAAGCCGGAGTCCACGGTCGTGCTGAGCAGCGGGGACGGCGGAGGCCTGATGGCGTTGGCCGACCTGGATTCCGCGGTTCGCGCGGCGGGAGGGCGAGGGCTGGCCGTCGTCTGGAACGACCGGGCCTACGGTGCCGAGGTGAACCTGTACGGGCTCCAGGGCCTGGCCAAAGACCCGATGTTGATCCCCGAAGTGAACTTCGCCAAGTTCGCCGAGGCCGTCGGGGCCGAGGGCGTCGTCGTGCGTACCCTCGCCGACCTGGATCGGCTGAGAACGTGGGCAGCGGCGCCCGCCGACGAGCGGCCATTCCTGCTGCTGGACCTGCGCATCTCCGTCGACATCGTCGCTCCCTACCAAGAGGAGATCATCAAGGTGAACTCCTAGTAGTAGGCCATCGTCACGAGGGTGGATCCATCCGGGATCGGCGGGTATTTTTTTTGACCGTTTGGGTCTCCTGAGCTGTCGTTCCCATCCGGGACACACACCAGTGTCGCCCGGCACAACGACGTCAAGATCGGCTGCAAGGTCACGAGCCAAAACGTCGACGGCAATACCCTGTGGTACCAGATCGGCTCTAGAAAGTGGGTCTCCGCGCGCTACGTCTACAACCTCGGCGCCTCCCCCGGTTACTGCCGACCCAGACGCCTGAGGCCGCTGGGCTCTCTCTTGTCAGATCTCGCTCGCTGACTCCTCAGGTTGGGGTGGGTGCTCCGTCGGCAACCATGATCGGGGCGAAGAACTCGGCCAGAGCATCCGGGTCGTCGAGAGGCAAGACGGTGGCGACGTACTGGTCCGGCCGCACGACGACGACGGCGCCCGCGTCGCGCTGAATTTCCCGCAGGGCAAAGATGTCCTCGTCGGGATCGATCGCGTAGACCTTCTCGTAGTCGATGAGCTCGAACGGTCCCACCCGCGGCAGGAACAGCTTCGGTACCGCCATGATGTCCACCTCGTCGAAGCTCGTCGGGTAGACGACTTTGAGGTCGAACAGGCTGTCCGGATCGGTGCCCGCCGAAGTGTAGGCGCTAAGCGGAGATTCCGGTGAAGTCGACACCCAATCCGCCCAGGCGGTCAGCTTCGAATCCCGCCCGCTGGGAGCGTCGGCGAAGGCGTAGACCCGCCACCGGCCGTCGGCCCTCGCGTGATGGCCAAGATGCACCGGGTTGCCGTCGGCGACCCTATCGACGACGGCGGAGCGAAACCGCTTACCGATCGGGTAGCCGCTCGCCAGGTCCTGGTGTTCGGGCTCACCGACGAGCATCGACGGCGCGTACTCGGTCATGAAGCCGGCCGGGAATTCGGCGGTGCGCACGTAGAACTCGCTGAGTTCGGCCGGGTTTTCCCACTCCTCGCTCGGCCGCGCCATCATCGAGGACCATTCCTTATCGAAGTCGATGAGGTTCTTCGCGATCACCTGCCGCTCGGCGGAATAGGTGCTCAGCAGCGATTCCGGGCTCAGCCCGCTCAACACGTGGGCCAGCTTCCAGCCGAGGTTGAAGCCGTCCTGCATCGAGACGTTCATGCCCTGGCCAGCCTTCGCGCTGTGGGTGTGGCAGGCGTCGCCGGTGATGAAGACCCGAGGCGTGCGATCCGAGCCCTCGTCGACGTCGTCGAACTTGTCGGTGAGCCGGTGGCCGACCTCGTAGACGCTGTACCAGGCGATGTGCTTCACGTCGAGGGTGTAGGGGTGCAGGATCGCGTTCGCCTTGGCGATGGCCTGCTCCTTTGTGGTCTCGCGGACCGCGCCGGCGTCCTCTGGTGACTGCTCGCCCAGATCGACGTACATGCGGAACAGGTAGCCGCCCTCGCGCGGGATGTGCAGGATGCTGCCGTGCTTGGATTGGATCGCGCACTTCGTGCGGATGTCGGGAAAGTCGGTAACCGCGAGGGTGTCCATGACGGCCCAGGCGTGGTTGGCCCGGTCCCCCACGAGCTTGCGGCCGATCGAATCGCGCACCGCACTACGAGCCCCGTCGCAGCCGACCGCGTACCTCGCCCTGACCAGACGCTCCCCCTCTTCATCCTCACGTCGCAACCGGACCGTGACGGGGTGATCGCCCTTTTCGGCAACGTCGAGGCCGACGAACTCGTACCCGTAGTCCGGGGTCATGCGTGAGGGCGAGTTGGCCATCACGTCGGCGAAATAGTCGAGCACCCGGGCCTGGTTGACGATGAGGTGGGGAAACTCGCTGACACCGGTCTCGTCGTCCTTGGTCCGAGAGGTGCGGACGATGTTTCCGGGATTGTCAGGATCGGGGGCCCAGAAGTTCATCTCGGTGATCCGATAAGCCTCCTGGATGATCTGTTCGGCGAAGCCGAAGGCCTGGAAGGTCTCGACGCTGCGGGCCTGGATGCCGTCGGCCTGGCCGATCTGGAGCCGTCCCTCCCGGCGCTCGACGACCCGGGTCGTGATGTCGGGAAACTGCGAAAGCTGGGCGGCCAGCAGCATGCCGGCCGGGCCCGAGCCGACGATGAGGACGTCGACCTCGCCGGGCAGCTCTTCGGGCCGGTTCAACCCCGCTTCGGCGGCAGGACTGATGCGCGGGTCGCTCGAGACGTATCCGTGGTGGTGAAACTGCATGCTTTCCTCACTTGTCCTTTAGGCCTTGGAGAGACCGCGGATCGGGCTCTTGGACTGTTCGGTCTCGTGGTCGGGACCGAGCGGCAGATGGCTGCGGTCGCGCAACAACAAGGTCGCGATGAGGCCGAGCAGCGTCATACCGGCCAGGTAAATCGTGACGGCCCCGGTTCCGCCCGTGGCCTGGACCAATGCGGTCGCGATCGTCGGGGCGAAGGCGCCACCCAGGATCGCGCCGATGGCGTAGGAGATCGAGACCCCCGAGAACCGGATCGAGGCCGGGAACAGCTCCGCGTACAGGGCCGCTTGAGGCCCGTAGGTAAAGCCGAGGCCGACGGTCAGGATCGCCAGGCCGAGGAAGAGGAGGCCGATGCTCCCGGTGTTCACCAGTGGGAAGAGCGTGAGCACCCCGATCAGCTGCAGGATCCAGCCGACGATGTAGGTGTTGCGGCGGCCCAGCTTGTCCGAGACCCAGCCTCCGATCCAGGTCGAAACGAGCCAGGTGACCGCGGATCCGGTCACGGCCAGCAGCACGCCTTCGCGGCCGAGCCCGACGGGGCCGTCGGGGTTAGTGGCGTATCGTTGGATGTATCCGCCGGTGGTCATGTAACCGACGGCGTTGTTGCCCGCGAAGACGACCGCGGCCACGATCACCAGCGGTAGGTGCTTGCGAAACAGCACGGCTACGGGCGCGGAGGTTTGTTCTTGACGCTCGGCGATCTCGAGGAAGACCGGGCTCTCCTCCACCCTGCGACGGATGTAGTAGCCGATCACGATCAGAACGACGCTGAGCAGGAACGGTACCCGCCAACCCCATGCGAGGAAGGCGTCGCCGGGAGCGATCCTCGTCATCAGCGCGGTGACCCCCGAGGCCAGCAGGAGGCCGAGCGGAACGCCGATCTGGGGGGAGGCGCCGAACATGCCGCGCTTGTTATCGGGCGCGTGCTCCACCGACATCAAGACCGCGCCACCCCACTCGCCGCCCGCGGAGGTGCCCTGGAGGATGCGCAACACGATCAACAGGATCGGTGCCGCGATACCGATGGAATCGTAGGTGGGCAACACGCCGACCAGGGTGGTGGCGGCGCCCATCAGGATCAGCGTCAGCATCAAGACGATGCGGCGGCCGTACTTGTCGCCGAAGTGTCCGGCCAGGAAGGCGCCGAGGGGGCGGAAGAGGAAGCTGATGCCCACGGTCGCGAAAGACAGCAGAATCCCCAGTTGCTCTCCGGCGGGTGAGAAGAAGAGCTGGCTGAAGACCAGTCCGGCGGCCGTGGCGTAGATGAAGAAGTCGTACCACTCGACCGTGGTTCCGACGATCGTCGCGAAGATGACGCGGCGCCGTTCTCTGTCGGTGACGACGGGGTGGCCGGTGCTGGAACTGGTCGGGTCCTGAGGTTCAGACATACGCGACTCCTTTGTCGATAACCGTTTTCGACAGGCGATCCGTAGAGACACTTGCCGGGATAAGGGAGATCATATACGATTTCGGATACAACGCAAGGGCAAGGGAGCTCATGAGCAACGACGCAACCATTGGCGAGGCACCCCTCGGCAACTCGAACGCGAACACGGCGGCGGACCGCCCCTTCTTCGCCCTGCCCCGTCGTCCTGGGAAGATCATCGCCGTCCACCTCAGCTACGCCTCACGCGCCGATCAACGCGGCCGACGGCCCGCCGATCCTTCGTATTTCTTCAAGGTATCGAGTTCGGTCTGTGGCACGAACGCGACCCTCAAGCGACCCGCGGGCACAGAGTTGCTCGCCTTCGAGGGCGAGATCGCCCTCGTCATCGGTAAGCCCGCGCGTCACGTGGCCCTGGAACGGGCGTGGGAGCACGTCGAATGGGTCACCGCCGCCAACGACTTCGGACTCTATGACCTGCGCGCGAACGACAAGGGCTCCAACGTCCGCTCGAAGGGCGGCGACGGTTACACCCCCATCGGCCCCGAGCTCATCGCGGCAGCGGGCCTCGACCCGGCCGCGCTACGCGTGCGCACCTGGGTGAACGGCGACCTGGTTCAACACGACACCACCGAAGGCCTGCTGTTCGACCTCCGACAGTTCGTGGCCGATCTGTCCCAGCACTTCACCCTCGAAACCGGCGACATCATCCTCACCGGTACTCCTGCGGGGTCGTCGGTGGTGCTGCCCGGCGACGTCGTGGAGGTCGAGGTCGATGCCCCTCAGGCCACCGGCGCTCCGACGTCGGGTCGCCTCGTCACGACAATCCTCCAGGGCGACACCGAGTTCGACGAAGCACTGGGCTCGCTCCCTAGCGTCGACGACATGCAACGCGCGGAGGCGTGGGGCTCGCGAGAGGCCGCGGGCCTGCCGGCCGAGACCACGGACGCCGAGACCCCCGCCAAGGAAACGGCGCTCACCCCCGAGCTGCGCGAGAAGCTGGAAAGGGTTCCGGTCGCCGGCCTGTCTCAACAGCTGCGTTCCCGCGGCCTCAACAACGTGACCATCGACGGCGTTCGCCCCATGCATCCTGGCGCCAAGCTGATCGGCACCGCCAAAACGCTGCGGTTCGTGCCGAGCCGCGAGGACCTGTTCAAGTCCCACGGCGGCGGTTTCAACGCCCAGAAGCGCGTTTTCGATTCGGTCAACGAAGGCGAGGTCATCGTCATCGAGGCTCGAGGCGAGCCCGGCTCGGGCACCCTGGGCGACGTGTTGGCGCTGCGGGCAAACGCCCGCTCGGCGGCCGGCATCGTCACCGACGGCGGGGTCCGCGACTACGACGCCGTCGCCGAGGTGGGCATCCCGGTGTTCTCCAACGGCGCCCATCCCGCCGTGCTCGGTCGCAAACACGTGCCCTGGGACCACGACATCACCATCGGATGCGGCGGCACCACGGTGCAGCCGGGCGACATCATCGTCGGCGACAACGACGGCGTCATCGTCGTTCCCCCGGGTCTGGCCGAGGAGGTCGTCGACGCCGCGTTGGCCAAGGAGGCCGAGGACGGCTGGGTGGCCGAACAGGTGAGCGCCGGGCATCCGGTGGAGGGGTTGTTCCCGATGAACGCCGAATGGCGGGCGCGTTACGAGCAGAGCCGATCCTGATGGTGGAGGAGGCGAGCAGCAAGTCTGAGGTGGCCTACGCCTGGATTCACGACCGCATCGTGTCCTCGGTCTTCGGTCCCGGCCATCGCCTCGTGCTCGGCCGGATCGCCGAGCGGCTCGACATGAGCGTGGTCCCCGTCCGGGAGGCCATCCGCCGGCTGGAAGCGCAAGGGTTGGTGACCTACGAGCACAACGTCGGCGCGAGTGTGGCCATCGTCGACGAGGCGGAGTACGTGCACACGATGCAAACGCTCGCGCTGGTCGAGGGATCGGCCGTCGGGTTGGCCCTGGGTTTCATCACCGGCGACGACCTCGACCGGGCCACCGCCATCAACCAGCGAATGCGGGCCCTGCTCGACGACCTCGACCCCCACACCTTCACCAAGCTGAACTGGCAACTACACGCGGTGCTGTACGAGCGGTGCCCCAACCCGCACATCCTGGAGCTAGTGCGCGGCGGCTGGGGCCGACTGTCGCGGCTGCGTGATTCCACCTTTGCCGTCGTGCCCTCGCGGGCCCAGCACTCGGTCAGCGAGCACGAGGATCTCATCGACCTCATCCGCCGCGGCGGGGAGGCGTTCGAGATCGAGATTGCTTTCCGCAACCACCGCCTGCGCACCATCGACGCCTACCTCGCCGCCCTGCATCGAGGGGCGGCACCATTCGCGACCGACTCTTCTTCCACACCATCTACCGGAGGTCCCCTTTCATGAGCGAGAGCACCCAGAGCGACACCTTGCAGGCAGGCGGCGCCGAGAATTATCGACCCGCCGATCTGCCCACCCGGATCCAGCACTACATCGACGGCGAGTTCGTCGATTCCGCCGACGGCGCCACGTTCGACGTGCTCGACCCGGTCTCCAACGAGACCTACCTGCAGTGCGCGGCCGGCAAGAAGGCCGACATCGATTCCGCCGTCGAGGCGGCTAAGCGCGCCTTCGCCGAAGGCCCCTGGCCCAAGATGCTGCCCCGGGAACGCTCCCGCATCCTGCACAAGATCGCCGACGTGGTGGAGTCCCGCGATGCGCGCCTGGCCGAACTGGAGTCCTTCGATTCCGGGCTGCCCATCACCCAGGCGCTGGGACAGGCGCGACGCGCGGCCGAGAACTTCCGCTTCTTCGCCGACCTGATCGTCGCCCAATCCGACGACACCTACAAGGTGCCCGGGCGCCAGATCAACTACGTCAACCGCAAGCCCATCGGCGTCGCCGGGCTCATCACCCCCTGGAACACCCCGTTCATGCTGGAATCCTGGAAGCTGGGCCCGGCGCTGGCCACCGGCAACACCGTGGTCCTCAAACCCGCCGAGTTCACCCCGCTCTCGGCGTCGCTGTGGGCGGGCATCTTCGAGGAGGCCGGCCTGCCCAAGGGCGCGTTCAACCTCGTCAACGGGCTCGGCGAGGACGCCGGCGACGCGCTGGTCAAGCACCCGGACGTGCCGCTTATCTCGTTCACCGGCGAGAGCAGCACCGGCCAGCTCATCTTCGGCAACGCCGCCCCCTACCTCAAGGGCCTCTCGATGGAGCTGGGCGGCAAGTCTCCCGCCGTCGTCTTCGCCGACGCCGACCTCGACACCGCCATCAACGCCACCGTGTTCGGGGTCTTCTCCCTTAACGGCGAACGTTGCACCGCCGGTAGCCGCGTCCTGGTGCAGCGCGAGGTCTACGACGAGTTCGTCGAGCGCTACGCGGCGCAGGCCAAGCGCGTCAAGGTGGGCTACCCGCACGATCCCACCACCGAGGTCGGCGCGTTGGTGCACCCCGAGCACTACGAGAAGGTGATGAGCTACGTCGAGATCGGCAAGAACGAGGCCCGGCTCGTGGCCGGCGGTGGCCGGCCCGACGGCTTCGACCAGGGCAACTTCGTCTCCCCCACCGTCTTCGCCGACGTCTCCCCCGACGCCCGCATCTTCCAAGAGGAGATCTTTGGTCCCGTAGTTTCCATCACCCCCTTCGAGACCGACGAGGAGGCGCTCGAGCTGGCCAACAACACCGCCTACGGCCTGGCCGCCTACATCTGGACCAACGACCTCAAGCGGGCCCACAACTTCTCCCAGGCCGTCGAGGCCGGCATGGTCTGGCTGAACTCCAACAACGTCCGCGATCTGCGCACCCCCTTCGGCGGGGTGAAGGCGTCCGGGCTCGGCCACGAGGGCGGCTACCGCTCCATCGATTTCTACACCGACCAGCAGGCCGTCCACATCACCCTCGGCGAGGTCCACAACCCCGTCTTCGGCCAGCAGGACTGACCAGGCCTTCCCCGGCAACTCTGACTACCCATCACAGCAAGGACGCTGACATGAGCATCATCACTCCAGACTCCCCCGAACCCGTGGTCACCGAAGAAGATCCGATCAGGACGAGCGATCCGATCCCGACCCCCTCCGTGCCGGCGCCGGACGTGCTGCGCTGCGCCTACATGGAGATCGTCGTGACCGATCTCGCGGCCTCGCGGGCGTTCTACGTCGACGTGTTGAACCTCTTCGTCACGACAGAGGACGAGAACACCGTCTATCTGCGCTCGCTGGAGGAGTTCATCCACCACAACCTGGTGCTCCGCCAGGGGCCGGTGGCCGCCGTGGCCGCGTTCTCCTACCGGGTGCGCTCGCCCGAGGATCTGGACAAGGCGGAGGCCTTCTACGGCGAGCTCGGCTGTCGGGTGGAGCGCAATCCCGACGGCTGGAACACCGGCATCGGCGATTCGGTGCGGGTGGAGGATCCGCTTGGCTTTCCCTACGAGTTCTTCTACGACGTCGAACACGTCGAGCGGCTCGCCTGGCGCTACGACCTCTACACCCCCGGGGCGCTGGTGCGGCTCGACCACTTTAACCAGGTCACCCCCGACGTCCCGCGTGCGGTGGCCTACATGGAGGATCTGGGCTTCCGGGTCACCGAGGACATCCAAGACGACGAGGGCACGGTGTTCGCCGCCTGGATGCGGCGCAAGCCCACCGTGCACGACACCGCCATGACCGGCGGCAACGGCCCGCGGATGCACCACGTGGCCTTCGCCACCCACGAGAAGCACAACATCCTCTCGATCTGCGACAAGCTCGGCGCCTTGCGCCGCTCCGACGCCATCGAGCGCGGGCCGGGGCGGCACGGCGTCAGCAACGCGTTCTACCTCTACCTGCGCGATCCCGACGGGCACCGCGTCGAGATCTACACCCAGGACTACTACACCGGCGATCCAGACAACCCTCGAGTGACCTGGGACGTGCACGACAACCAGCGTCGTGATTGGTGGGGTAACCCCGTCGTTCCCTCGTGGTACACCGACGCCTCGCTCGTGCTCGACCTCGACGGCAACCCGCAGCCCGTCGTGGACCGGACCGATGCCTCCGAGCTGGACGTGACCATCGGGGCCGACGGCTTCTCCTACACCCGCAAGGACGACGAGGCATCGATGCCGGAATACAAGCAAGGCGAGTACAAGCTGGGCCACCAGCTCTAGTCCATGCGTTCAACCGCCAGGATCGAGAAGGGACGAAGATGCTGCCACCGGAGACCATCACCGCCATCGCCGACGAGTTGGCGGCCGCCGAGCGGGATCGAACCACCGCCCCGCTGCTGACGGCCCGCTACCCCGAGATGACCGTGGAGGATTCCTACGCGGTGCAAAACGAGTGGCGCCGCCGTGGCGTCGAGGCGGGGCGCAAGCTCGTGGGGCGAAAGATCGGACTCACGAGCAAGGTGATGCAGGTGGCTACCGGCATCACCGAGCCGGACTACGGCGCCATCTTCTCCGACATGGTGTTCGAGAACGGTTCGGTCATCGAGCACGACCGGTTCTCCAACGTCCGCATCGAGGTGGAGCTCGCCTTCGTGCTGGGTTCGCCCCTGCAAGGCCCGGACGTGACGATCTTCGACGTCCTGCGATCATGCGAGTACGTGGTGCCGGCGCTGGAGATCCTGTCCTCGCGGCTGGAGATGAAGGGCCGCACCATCGTCGACACCATCAGCGACAACGCGGCCATGGGTGGGATGGTCTACGGCGGCAACCCGATGAAGATCGGGGAGATCGACCTGCGCTGGGTCTCGGCGCTGCTGTACCGCAACGAGACGATCGAGGAGTCCGGGGTGGCGGCCGCGGTGTTGAACCACCCGGCCACGGGCGTCGCCTGGCTGGCCAACAAGCTGGCCCAGCACGAGGACGGGTTGGCGGCCGGCGAGATCGTGCTCGCCGGCTCCTTCACCCGGCCGATGTGGGTGGAGAAGGGTGACAGCATCCTCGCCGACTACGGACCGATGGGGACCATCTCGTGCCGCTTCGCCTAAGCCCCACCCTGCGCGACCGGCTCGCCGACGCCACCCGGCCGCTCGCCGGGATGTGGGTCTGCTCCGGCAGCGCGGTGATTGCCGAGATCTGCGCCGGTGCCGGGCTAGACTGGATCCTCATCGATACTGAGCACGCCCCCAACGGGCTGGAGTCCACCCTGGCCCAGCTGCAGGCGGTGGCCGGCTACCCCGCCAGCACCCCCGTCGTCCGGACGCCCGGCGACGATGCCGTGCTCATCAAGCAGGTGCTCGACCTCGGCGCTCAGAATCTGCTGGTGCCGATGATCTCCTCGGCCGCCCAGGCCCGCGCCGCGGTGGCCGCCACCCGCTACCCGCCGCGCGGTATTCGGGGCGTGGGTTCGGCGCTGGCCCGCTCGGCGCGCTGGAACCGCGTCGATGGGTACCTGGTGGACGCCGCCGAGCACGTGTCGGTGTTCGTCCAGGTGGAGACCGTCGAGGGGGTGGATGCGGCCGCCGAGATCGCCGCCGTCGAGGGGGTTGATGGCGTCTTCGTCGGACCCAGCGATCTCGCCGCCTCCATGGGGCTGCTCGGCCAGCAAACTCACCCGGATGTCACGGCCGCGGTGTTGCGCGCCTTCGCGGCGGTCACCGGTGCGGGGAAGCCGGTCGGGGTGAACGCCTTCGATCCCACCGCGGCGCAGGCCTACGTCGAGGCAGGGGCCGACTTCGTCCTGGTGGGCGCCGACGTGGCCCTACTGGCTCGCGGGTCCGAGGCCCTGGCCGCCCGCTGGGCTTCGCCCGGCGAGAGGGACGAACGGGCCTCGTACTGAAGCAGCGGGCTCAACCCCACTGTTGAAAGTTTTGCCCGGAGTTTTGATGGATGTAATCCTGCGTCGGGCGGACTCCACCGCCCGGATCCGTCTCGGTGGTGGTCACACCACGCGAACCCAAGATCACGGCCGAGACCAGCAGGACGAAGCCGGCCAGATTCATGAACTTCGGCAAAAGACTCAGAACGAGGAAGCCGAGGCTCGTGGGATCACCAACCAGACCCGTAAGGACCACAGGAACGATCGCCAGAATCGACAAGCCCACCCCCACAGCGCCGTACGTCCTCGCCTTCCCGTTCGCGCGCACCAGAAGCAGGATGAACGCACCGATCTGCACGACTGTGACGAGGCCGATGTTTACCGAGTTCAGCAAGAACCACCTATCCATGGTGTGACTCGTCTCCGCCCCGTGGGCATCGCGGCAAGGGAACGTATTAGCGTGGGTATAAATCAATCTAGCCGCTCCATCTGTTAACCACGGGAGGGATTGTGCCTAAGACCAACAAGTCCGGGGACGCCAAGAAATCCGAGCTGCCGAGCACCCTGCAGAGATCGGATGAGAAGGCGCAGCGGACCTTCGCCAAAACTTACGATTCGGCCGCCGAAGAGTACGACGATGAGCAGCGCGCGCACCAGGTGGCGTTCGCTTCGCTGAAACACACGCACGAGAAGGTGGCCGACCACTGGGAACCGAAGGAGGAGAACGGCCCTTCCGACGCCCAGGCCGAGGGTGGCAAGGACACCGACCGACCGACGGCCGGTGGAGTCGACGCCAACGCGAGCAAGAAGCACCTGTACGAGCTCGCCTCTCGGTTGGAGATCGAGGGCCGATCCACCATGACCAAGGACCAACTCGTCGAGGCCCTGCAAAAGGCGAACGATTCCGCGTCGGCGAGGCGCGGCGCGAGGAGGGCTAGGGGCCGGACCACATTTATGACCAGTCATTCTTCGCGCGGCCGGGATCCGAGCGTCTCTCCGCCCGGGACGGGTGCTGGCCGAAAACGACTGGTCAGAATTGCGGTTGGCCCACCGCCGAGCGGACGCACTCGATGAAGTCCGACTCGTCCTGCAGCATGGACCAGGTAACTGGCATCGTCCGCCAGCCCGCCGCGAGCAGGTTGGTCTGGCGGCGATGATCGGCCTCGAACTGGGATCGGTGAAACTCCCATCCGTCCACTTCGAGGGCCAACCCCGACTCGGGAAAGGCAATATCGAGAAAGTAGGTGTTGCCTCGTGCCTCAACCCGGTAGTTGGTTACCCAGCTTGCTATGCCAGCGTGCCTCAATCGGCGATGGGCCAGCCGTTCGGCCTCGGACCACGGCTCGTCGCGGGAGTCCTCAAGCAGCCAGCGACGTTCGGCGTTGTGGCGGCGGTTCGGGTGGGACTCAAGGCACTCCTGCAAATCGGCCAGCCGAAGTCGCCGGGTCCGCAGGAGCATGTCAATGACGTCTCCACCCAACTTGGGAAGCAGGTCCAGGGCTGTGAGGGCCGGCGATGTGAGCGCCACTCCACCGAGCGAGGTGACCCACCGCGGATCGATCCGCCGGTTGTCGAGCCGGTAGGCACCCGACGAGCGGACCCGGTGCGGCACCGACGCACATATCGGAAGCGGCTCACAGTTCGGCCAACTCCGCAGGAACCCGGCCGTGCTCCCAGTGACCACGGCGTCTCGATGTCGGGCGACAAGGGCTGACACCGCGATTCGCGGATCCTTCTCGGTATTCGGTAAGGAGTACACCCCGGGAAACAGGGTGACGAGTTGGCCGGAGCGAACGGCCCATCGCAGCGGGTCCCTGAGGTCTGGGCTCTCACGAAGCGACAAAACTGGATATTGGCGCAAGCGGTGCGCAATCTCAGGATGCATGCCCTAGTTATGCTTCAACGGGCCCATCTCGAACCTAAAACCCCGACTCCTGTGGATAACTGAACACCACCTGTCGGCTGTGGATAGGCACTAGGAGTGCGGTGTTAGACGATGACCTACTGCGCGGCACCCGGGCACCTGCTCGCGACGGTCACCGTTCAACACCACCCTCTTAGGCCAGCGCCGAAAGCTCTTCCGCCTGGGCTCGAACTTGCTCCGCCACCCGATCATTGTCGATGCCGAGGTACTCGAGGACCCGCTGAACGGTGTCGTCGAGATCCCCCTGCGCTAACGAGCGCAGCTGATCCGCTTGGGCGTCGGTGACGGGGGCACCGATCCCCCGCAGGTGGCACGCCCAGGCGGCGACGGGGCGAGTGACGCCGGGGCGAAGCTGCCCCGAGTCGAGCTCTGCCTGCAAAACCGGGACGACCCGGATGGGCAGCTTCTGCGATCCGTCACCGGCAATCTGGGCGAGCAGATGTTTGATCCGGGCGTTGCGATACCGGGCCAGCAAGGCTTCCCGGTAGTCCGAGATCTCCTCGTTCGGGAGCTCCAAGTGGCCGCCGGCGACGTCCCACCACTGGTTCACCCAGTCGAGAACCCGGCCGTCGGCGATCGCCTCGGCGACGGTGGAGTGGCCCAGGATGCTGCCCGCGTAGGCCATCAGCGAGTGCGAGCCGTTCAGCAACCACAGCTTGCGGGTTTCGTGCGGTTGGATGTCGTCGACGAAGCGCGCGCCGGCGTCCTCCCATGTCGGGCGTCCGGCGGCGAACTCCCCGCTCAGGACCCATTCGGTGAACGGCTCGGTGACGACCAGGGCCGGGTCGTCGATGCCCGTCGCTTCTGCAACGCGATGCCGGTCCTCTTCGGTGGCTCGCGGCGTGATCCGGTCCACCATGGTCGACACGAACGTCGCGTGCTCGTCGATCCACCCCAGCAAAGACTCGTCCAGCGCGGCGGCGAAGTCGCGAACGACCCGCCGCAGCATGTCCGCGTTGTCGGGGACGTTGTCGCACGGCACGAAGGTGAGCCCGCCCGCGCCGGCGGCCCGCCGCGCCAGCAACCCGGCCAGCAACTTACCGGGGGCGCTCTCCAGCGGCTCGGACGCACCGCGGCGCAGGACCTCAAGATCGGATGCCACGTCGGGATCGTCGAGATCGAGCCCTCCGGCGGCGTTGCGCCGATAGCCGGCCTCGGTGACCGTGCTCGTCACGACCGCCAGCTCGGGCCGCTCGAAGTAGGACCGCCACGCGTGGTGATCCCCGGCCGCATGCACCGCGCTGAGGGAGGAGATGAGCCGAAACTCGTCGCCGTCGGGCCCCTGCACGCACAGCGTGTAGAGGCCGTCCTGGCCCGCCACCCGTTCGGCCACGGCGGCCGAGCGGCCGGTGAAGGCGGCGATCCCCCACTCGGCGGCGTCGGAGGCGGCGCTGGTGTAGCTGGCCTGGTGGGCGCGAAAGAAGTTGCCGACACCGAGGTGCACGATGCGGACCGGCGCCACCGCGGAGTCGGCGTCGACGGAGCGGGACAGTCGTCGAGCGGTCATAGCTTGAACACCTTTCGGGGCTGATCGACCACGAGCTGCCGGGCGATGGTCTCGGCCTGATCCAGCTCGATGCGCTCCTGCGCCACGAGCCGGGCCAAATGGGCGGCGTCGAGGCGGCGGGACATGTCGTGGCGGGCGGGTATCGAGCAGAACGCCCGGGTGTCGTCGATGAAGCCCGAGAGCCGGCTGAAACCGGCCGAATCGGTGACGGCCTCCTGGAAGCGTCGGATGGAGCCGGGGGCGTCGATGAACCACCACGGGGCGCCGATGAACAGGCTCGGATAGAACCCGGCCAGCGGCGCGAGCTCGCGGGAGTAGACGGTCTCGTCGATGGTGAAGACCACGAGGTGCAGGTTCGGGTTCGTGCCGTGGGCGTTGAGAGCCGGACGTAGAGCCTCGGTCACCTCCACCGAGACGGGGATGTCGCAGCCGACATCGGCCCCGAACCGCTCGAAGGTTGGCCCGTGATGGTTGCGCGCCACCGCCGGATGCATCGTCATCGTCAGGCCGTCCTCGCTGGCCATCCGAACCATTTCGCCCACCATGTGACGCCGCAGCCGGGTGGCATCGGCCGACGAGATCGACGCCTGGCGAGCTTGGGAGAACAACGCCTCCGCCTCGCCGTCCCCAAGACGCCGGGTACCGAGATCGACGTGCGCGTGATCGGTGGAGACTGCCCCGTGCTCCTTGAAGTGGGCGCGTCGGGTCTCCATGGCCGCGACCCAGCCGGCGTAGCTGTCGCACGCCTGCCGCGACGCCTCGGCCAGCCGATCGGTCGACTCGTTCCAATCCGAACGGGCGGGCTCGAGGTACTTGTCGGGCCGGAAGGTGGGCAGGACGCGGGTCGGGGTGGAGGAGCGCAGCCGCTCGTGGTGTTCCAGGGTGTCGCACGGATCGTCGGTGGTGGCCAGCACCTCAATCCCGAAGGTCTCCAAGAGCCGACCTGCCGTCGATCCCGGCGCGGCAATCCAGGCGGCGACGGCGTCGTAGATCCGGTCGGCGGTCTCGGCGGACGGCCTGACGTCGACGCCGAAGATGCCCACCAGCTGCTCGCGCATCCAGTACTCGACGTGGGTGCCGGCGAAGAGGGGCCAACGCTCGCACAACAGCCGGAAGGCGCTCCTGGCCTCGGCCTCGCTCAGCGGACCCAGCTCAGGGCGCCCACCCCGATCGACGCCCAACCGCTCGAGGCCCACCCCCGAGGAGTGCAGCAGCCGGGTCACGTAGTGATCGGGGCTCACCAACAACGCGGTCGGATTATCGAAGCGGATGTCATCGGCCAGCCACTGGGGAGGTACGTGGCTGTGGGGGGACAGGAGGGGTAGGTCCTCGACCTGGCGGTAGAGTCCCCGGGCGATGTCGCGGACGCCCGGCTCGGCCGGGAGGAGGCGGTCGACGCCGAGGGTGAGCGGTCGGGTGGTGGTCACCTCAGTCACGGTATCGAAGGACACGGACGCCCCCTCGATGTGGGCCCCCTTGCCTGGCGGGCCTGTCCGTGAGTGGATAGAGCATGGACATCGATGCGCCCCTGATCGGCGGACCCCACCAGCGAGTGAGTGCGGAAGACCTGGATCGTTACCTCGCGAAGCGGATGGCCGAGGTGGACGTGGACGCTAAATCGGTGGTGCTCGTGGTTCCCGACGGGACCCGCTCGTGTCCCCTGCCGATGCTCGTCCAGGTCCTGCACAAGCATCTGGCCGAGCGGGTGGCCAGCCTGAGCGCGGTCATCGCCTTGGGCACCCACTCCTACATGTCGGACGCCGAGATCGATGAACTCTTCGGCGTCGGCCGGCCGGGGCAACCGGCCACCCTGACGGACGCGTATCCGGGCCTGCGGGTGCGGAACCACGAATGGAACGACCCCGGCCAGCTCGTCTCGGTCGGGCGCATCAGCGGCGAGCGGATCAGCGAGCTCTCCCAGGGACGCCTCGACATCGGCGCCGAGATCCTGATCAACCGCCACGTCGTCGAGGCGGATGTCGCCATCGTCGTCGGCCCGGTCTTTCCCCACGAGGTGGTAGGAATCTCTGGTGGCAACAAGTACTTCATCCCCGGGGTGGCCTCCGAGGACTTCATCGACATGACGCACTGGGTGGGGGCCCTGATCACGAGCACGGCGATCATCGGCACCACCGGGATCACCCCGGTCCGCGCCATGATCAATGAGGGCGCGGCGCTCATCCCGACCACGCGGTTGGCGTTGTGCTGCGTCGTCGAATCGGGCACCGGAGAGTTGGAGGCCGTCGCCTTCGGCACCCCCGAGGACGCCTGGGCCGTCACCGCCGAGGTCGCCGCCCAGACCCACGTCAGCTACGTCGACCAGCCCTTCACGCGCGTGTTGGCGATGATGCCGAAACGCTACGGCGACATGTGGACCGCCGCCAAGGGGTTCTACAAGACCGAACCGGCGGTGGCCGACGGCGGCGAGGTGATCATCTACGCCCCCCACATCAGCGAGGTGTCCGTGATACACCGCGAGATCTACGACATCGGTTACCACTGCCGCGACTACTTCATCAAGCAGTGGGACGAGTTCTCCCATCTCCACTGGGGCGTCCTGGCGCACTCGACACACGCCCGCGGCCAGGGCACCTACGACGCCGAGACCGGGGAAGAAAGCCTGCGCATCCGGGTCACCTTCGCCACCGCGATCCCCCGCGAGGTCTGCGAGCGGATCAACGTCGGCTACCTGGATCCGGACAGTATCGATGTCGAGGCCTGGAAGCGCGACGATTCGATCACCGTGATCGAGAACGCGGGCGAGGTGCTCTACCGGGCCACCTGATCACCCCCGGCGCGCTCGCAACAAGACGTCGTGGCGGTGGTGGGCTCCCGCCCCGCCGCGAACGTCGCGTTCGACGACGTCGTGCGCCTCGATCCTCCAGCCGCGCCCCAACGCGGCCGCCACGTCGGTGTCGCTCAGGTAATCCGCCGGGTCGTACCCGCGCTCCAGCGCCCTCTCACGGTCGACATGCGCGTGGTGCACGAACAGGAGGGTGCCGCCGGGTCCGACGGCGCCCAGCAGTCGGGCGAGGGCGGTGCCGTCCGACTTGATCAGCGAGGGATAGAACGCGCTGACGACGTCGAATCCGCACTCGTCGATCGGAAGGTGTTCGAAGGCACCCAGCCGCCAATCGACCGGCAGTCCCTCCCGGGGGGCGGGTTGGCTGGCTTCGTTCTTCCTGGCGCGCTCGATGGCGACGCCGGAGACGTCGACTGCGACGACCTGCCAACCGCGACGGGCCAACCAGATCGCGTCCGCCCCTTCGCCGCAGCCCACGTCGACGATCCGCGCCGGAGCGACGTCCGATAGCTCGCGCACGAGCAGCGAGTTCGGCTCACCGCTCCAGATCTGTTCGCCCTCGCCGTAGCGGGCGTTCCATTCTCCGCTCGTTGAATCCATCCGGTCATCCTCCCGCATGGTCGGCGTGCGGGCTCGGGCGGCTATGAACTGCCATGATGGTGGTCGTGAACCGCAACCGAGATCCCTTCCGCTTAGCCGACCAAACGGGTCGGACCTGGCTCATCACCGGAGCCACGAGCGGGATCGGGCGGGAGGCGGCACGAGCCGCCTCGCAGGCGGGGGCCCGCGTCCTGTTCACCGCGCGCGATTCCGCACGAGGCTTTGCCTTGCTCGGCGAGCTCGAGAACTCGGCGATGTTGAGCGTCGATTTCGCCGACCTCGACTCGATCCGGGCGGGCGCCGCGACCCTCGACGAGACCGTGGACGTGTTGATCAACAACGCCGGCACGATCTCCCCCAGTCGCGGTGAGACCGTGGACGGCCACGAGTTGCTGTTGGGCACCAACTTCTTGGGCCCGTTCGCCTTCACCAACCTGGTCACCGAACGCGTCCGGGACAGGATCGTCATCGTCGCCTCAGGGGCGCATAAGCGGGGCCGGATCGACCGCGAGGACCCGCAGTTCGGGCGGCGCCGGTACCGAATCACCGATGCCTACGCCCAGTCGAAGCTGGCGGATCTGCTGTGGGGTTACGAGTTGGAGCGGCGACTGCGCGCCACGTCCATCGACGTGCAGTTCGCCCACCCGGGTTGGGCGCTGACCAATCTGCAGAACGCCACCAAGAGCGAACCGGTCAACGCCACCATCACCCGAGCCTGCCGCCTTTTCGCCCAAACCGCCGAGCAGGGCGCCGAGCCGCTGCTGTGTGCGGCCACCGAAGACCTGCCCCGGGGCAGCTACGTCGGGCCTGGGGGTTGGGGCGAGCTCAGGGGCACCCCCACCCTGGTGGGGCGCTCCGCGGCGGCAACGGACCGCGAGACCGCCCGCTGGCTGTGGGACTACGCCGCCGACCTGACAGGCACGGATCTGCTCGTCAGTGACCGCGACTAGCGGACCCCTGTTCGAGACCGACGCGTAGCCAGGTCTTGGTTTGCTTTCCGGGCTGGTACACCGAGGTCTTCCGCTTGGCGATGACCGCCGAGCTACCGAGCTGCTTCGCGGCCTCGAGGGCTTCCGCCAAGGTCCCCGGCAGGGCGGGTGGGGCCTGCAGCCGCGCGGTCTGCCCGTCGATCAGCGCGGCCAAAGCGGCGCGCCGCTCGCTGTAGGGGCGGCGCAGATGGGAGTCGCCGCCGAACTCCAAGACGTCGAAGACGCACAGCTGTCGGCCCACGAGAACCCCGTCGAGGACGGCGGATTCGACGCCCATTCCCGCCAGGGCGGCGACGACCTCGCCGTGGGCCTCGCTGACGTCGTGCCCAGCCGCCACGACCTTGGCCCGACCGCGTGCCACGTAGGCCAACACCCGAACCCCCGCCCATTCGACTTCCAACGCCCATTCTTCGCCATCCCCGGGCAGGTCGTGCGCGACGCTCGCCGCCATCGGCTTGCGCTCCTCGGGGAAGCTCGCGTCGGAATCGCCCTCGTGGTAGTGCGGGGCCTTGGCCATCCGGTGCATCAGCCACTGCTGCTTGGGCCGCGAACCGTCCCCGCTCCCGGTGTGAATCAGCGCCACCGTGACCGGACCGCCGAGCCCGCCGTCGCCGCGGCCGTGCAGGGTGACGATGACCTCCTTACCCGGCCGCCACTTGTGGAGATCGTAGGTGCCGGAATCCCAGATGCTCACCTCTCCCCCGCCGTATTCCCCGGCCGGAATCGTGCCGGCGAAGCTGCCGTAGGACAGCGGATGATCCTCGGTCTGCACGGCGAGGTGGTTCTTCTTCGTCGTCGTCGGCACGTTTTTGGGCACCGCCCAGCTCACCAGCACCCCGTCGCGTTCCAGCCGGAAGTCGAAGTGCAGCGCCCGCGCGTGGTGCTCCTGGATGACGAAGGTGAACCCCTCTTCGTCCTTAGGCGGCTCATCGGGCACCGGCTCGGGCGTCTTCTGCTGATCGCGCATGCTCCGGTAGGTGTCCAGCCGGTCCGGCACGGATTTCGCCTTGTCCGCGGAGGCGAGGCTCGAGCCGGGCTCGCCGCGTTCGGCGCCGGTGAGGATGGGGGCGAGGAGATCGCCCATGTCTGCCACCCTGCGCAGGACCTCGTCGTAGAGCAGGTTCTCCAGCTCCGGCGAGGCCAGTTCCTCCCAGGTGCGCGGGGCGGCCACGCTCGGCAGTCGGCGTCCGCGCAGGGAGTACGGCGCGACCGTGGTCTTGTTTCCGTTGTTCTGGCTCCAGTCGACGAACACCTTTCCCGGGCGCAAGTCCTTCTTCATTTGGCTGGTCACGAAATCGGGGTGGGCGCGTTCCAGGGTCCGCGCGATCTCGCGCGCCAGGTCGCTCGCGGCCTCCGTGCTGTGGGTACCGTCCAGGCGGGCGTAGAGGTGGATGCCTTTGCTGCCGCTGGTGACCGGGACGCATCCCATGCCGAGTCCCTCGAGCAGCTCCCGCGCCTGCAGGGCCACCCGGGCGCAGGTCGCCAGGTCGACGCCGGGCCCCGGGTCCAGATCGAGCACGAGGCGGTCCGGTGGGAGCGGGGAGCCGGCGGCGTCGAAGCGCCACTGCGGCACGTGCAGCTCCAGGGCGGCGAGTTGGGCCATCTGTGTCAGCGTCGCGAGATCGTTGACCAGCGGGTAGCTGATCGTGCGGTCGGAGTGTCGAACCTCCACCGAGGGCACCCAATCGGGGGTGCCCGAATCGAGGTTCTTGGTGAAGAAGACGAGCTTGGCGTCACCGTCTGGGCCGACCCCGTCGGGCCAGCGCTTGCGGGTGAGGGGGCGATCCGTGACGTAGGGCAGCAGCACGGGCGCGATCTGGGCGTAATAGTTCAGCACCTCGCCCTTGGTGGTGAAGCTGGCGGGATAGAGCACCTTGTCGAGGTTGGTCAGGCGCACCTGCTGTCCCTCGATCTCGACGCTCTGCGCTGGAGTCGGCATGACTACTGCCTAGCAGACGAGTTCCGCCTACCGCGCTACCGGCCCGACCTGCCGACCGTGTTCGAGTTCAGGGGCTGGCTCAGGTTGGCCAAGGGCGGGCTCGAAAAGCCGCTGCAACCCGACGCGGCGGGCCTGCCAGACGATAAGGACGACGGCAAGGGCGTTGCACACCAAGGTGATCGCCAGGCTTTGCCAGCTTCCGGTGCTCTGGTCGGTGACGAAACCGTTCTCGAAGCCGCCGAAGACCAGCGAGGTCAACATGATGGAGCAGTTGTTGACCGCGTGCACGGCGATGCCGGCCTCAAGCCCGCCGGTGCGCCAGGTGAGGTAGACCCACGCGGCCGCCGAGGCCGACAGGTCGGCCAATACCCAGGCGTCGAAGCTGCCGTGGGCGGCGGCAAACAGGGGCACCGACAGGACGGCCGGAACGATGAGCGCGAGCCATCGGTTCGAGAACCAGGCGCCCACCACCTGCTGGACGAAGCCGCGGAACGCGAACTCCTCCCCCGCGGCCTGGAAGGGAATCAACGTGAGCACCATGATCATCAGGGCGATCCACTGGACCGGACGCCCGCCGGTGAAATCCCCGCCGAGGTAGCTGATAACCATGAGGGCGATCCACACCGGCGACACCACGGCCGCGCAGCGTAGCGCCCAGTTGAGCCGGAACCGGCCGGTGACCGAGCTGACGTAGCCCGGCCGCGTCCCGAACGCAATCCGGATCGAGAAGAGGGAGATGGGAATCAGCACGATGAGGGTGATAGCCAACACGGCGAAACCGAACGGGGACGACACCTGCTCGATGAGCTCGATGGCCGGGAAGTCGAAGATGGCGCCCAAGATCAGCGCCGCGACGAACACCAGCACCAAGGAGACAACCAAGAAGCCCGCGAACAACGCGATGGCGAGCAACGCTCGCCACCAGCGGTACCGGGGAGTGCGCAGCATTTGCGGGTATTCGGTCGGTGCCACCGGCAGCGCCGACAGTTTGGCCTGGCGGGCGGGGAGGGGCTGAAAGGAGGGCGCGTTCTGGACCGACCGTGCCGAAGGCGGGTACTGCAGCGGGACGGCGTTTGTCGGGACGTACTGCTGCGGCGGGCCAGAGGGCACGGGGTCCCAGAATTCGTCTGCATCGGGGGGTTGCCCGTTGCCGTGCCGGCCAGGGGGAGTACTCACGCGGAAAGCCTAGCCGTGCCCGTGTATTTTCGACGCCGCGTGGTGCTCATCTGTGGATACCTCCGACGCCGGGGCCGCCTCCCACCGCCTTGTTGCGATAGTGCAGAATCTCTGGAAAACGACACCAGGAGTTTTCGTGCCCGATACCCGCCCCACCGGATCAGCCTCCGACGACGAGAATGACAAGGCAAGTTCCGCCAACGAGGCGACCTCGACCGCAGACGCGGGCAACGACCTCTCCGATGGTGAGAAGGCCGCGCTCGCTACCGGGGTGGCCGACCCCGATTCGGACGCCAGCCTCACCGAATAACTCCCCGACCAAGCAGAGCTATCGGGGGCGTCGGCGGACCTGTTCCAACAGAGCGGGCAGCTCGCGCCGTGGGATCGGCGAGCCCGGGAAGCTCATCAGCCGCTCGAGCGGAAAATTGCCGATCACGGTGATCAGGTGTTCGTCGGCAAACATGCCCGGCAGCTTCCCGTCTTCGCCGTACGCGTCGAGCAGCACACGAGAACCGACCGGATCGGCGAGCCACTCTTGCAGGGACGAATCCTCGTCGAGCGGGGGCGCCACGCTAGGCGCGGCTATGCGCACGGATTTGGTCAACGGCAGCTCGCGCGAGTGGGGCCCGGCCTCGATGGCGAACTCCCCCGCCTCCACGACGAATCGCTCGAGGGTCTCGGACCAGAAACTGAAAGCCCGCTGATCCAGCGCGATCTGGACGCTGCCGCTCGCACCCGGTTGCAACTCGATCTTGGCGAAGCCCTTGAGCTCGCGAACGGGGCGCTTAACCGAGCATTCGGGGTCGCGCACGTAGAGCTGAACGATCTCCTTGCCGGCGGCATCCCCGGTGTTGGTGACGGTAATCGTGGTGACGACGGCGAGATCGTCCTCGGTCACCGAGCCGGTCGTCGATGCTTCGAGGCTGTCGTAACGGAAGGTGGTGTAGCTCAACCCGAAGCCGAACGGGTAGGCGACCTCCCGCTCGGCAAGATCGAAGCCGCGATAACCGACCCCGAGCCCCTCCCCGTACCGGACCCTGCCCGAATCCCCGGGGAAGTGACCGTGGGAGGGCGAATCGGAGAGTTTGAGCGGGATCGTCTCGGCCAGCTTGCCCGCAGGATTGGCGGCGCCGGTCAGCACGTCGACGACGGCCGATCCCACGGCCTGGCCGCCGAGCCAGCACTCGACGATGGCCTTGGCTCGATGATCCCATCCGGTGAGCTGGACGACCGAGCCGTTGGAGAGCACCGCCACCACGTTCGGGTTGGCGGCGGCGACCTCGGCAAGGAGGGCGAGTTGGTTGGCGGGCAGATCGATGTGGGTTCGGTCGAAGCCCTCGGATTCTTCGGCGTCGGCCAGGCCGAGGAACAGCACCGCGACGTCGGCCCCTCGAGCCACGGCCACGGCTTCTGCCCGCAACTGCTCCGCGGACGTGGTGACCTCCGCGCCGTCCAGGGTGAAACCGGCCGCGAACGTGACATCGCCCCATTCACGGAAGGAATCGAGGGCGCAATCGGTACGCGTGGCGTTGACCTGGGAGCTACCGCCGCCCTGATAACGCGGAGTTCGGGCGAACTCGCCGACGACGGCCACCCGCGTGCCCGTTGCCAGCGGGAGAACCCGTTCCTCGTTCTTGAGCAGCACGATGGATTCCGCGGCCGCCCGGCGGGCCAACGCGTGGTGGGCGCCGAAATCGACCGATTCGGTCAGGTCGTTGACGAAGGCACCACGCTCCACGAGCTCCAGCACCCGGCGCGCGGCGAGGTCCAGGGGCTCGAGCGACATGGTGTCGTTCTCGATCGCCGCCACGAGCGCCCGATCCGAAAGCCCCGTCTTGGGCGGCATCTCTAGGCTCAAGCCGGCCCCGACAGAAGCCACCTGATCCTTCACCGCTCCCCAATCCGAGATGACGAGACCCTGGAATCCCCACTCCCCCGCCAGCACCTCGGTCAACAGCCACTCGTTTTGCGAACACAGCTCCCCGTTCAGGGCGTTGTAGGCACACATCACCGTCCACGGCTGCCCCGCCGTGACGATGCGCTCGAAAGCGAGGAGATAGATCTCGCGCAGGGTGCGCATGTCTATCTCGGCCGAGACCCGGAGCCGGTCGGTCTCTTGATTGTTCGCGGCAAAGTGCTTGAGCGAGGTGCCCACCCCCGCGGATTGGATGCCCTCCACCATCGCCAGGCCCAGCTCTCCGGCGAGGAACGGATCCTCGGACAGATACTCGAAGTTGCGCCCGCACAACGGGGAACGCTTGATGTTCACCCCAGGGCCGAGCACCACGGCCACGTTGAGCGATCGCGCCTCTGCCCCGATGGCGCGTCCAACCTCGGCGATGAGGTCTGGATCCCAGGAGGAGGCGATGAGGCAGGCGGTGGGAAAGCACGTGGCCGGCTCGGACCCGCCGATCCCCGCCATGTCACCGTCGTCTCGTTGGGTGCGCATGCCGTGCGGCCCGTCCGAGACCATGATCGCCGGGATGCCCAGACGTTCGATCGCCCGGGTGTGCCACATGTCCCCGCCCAGGGTCAGCGACGCCTTCTCGGCCAGGCTCAGTTCCAGCAACTGCCGATCAATATCCATTCGCGGGTCCTTCGCTAGGTTGAAACAAGGGAACGGGGTCCATGATCTCGCCCACAAACTCCCCGTCGACCAGGTTGGCGAAGCCACAAAGATGGGGCCGGCCTTGATGGATCACAGCTCGGGCGGCGTACAGCTCGTCGGGGCCGACGCGGCGAGCTCGGTCGAGGTCGAACGGCCCAAGCGGGTCCACGTTCTCGAGGATCCACGTCCCACCGCGCTCCCCGGGAGGGTGTTGGAGCGGGTCCATCTCGGAAGTCTCGCAGCTGAAGAGTAGGTAACCGGTGCCCTCGAACTCGAAGGGTTGGATGACCTCGAGTTGGCCGAACCCGCTCGGTTCGGACAACGGCGGACGGGCCTCCCAACAATCGAGATCGGCACTCCACGCGTGCCCGATCACGCCGCGGCCATTCAGTTCGCCCTCGGCCGCCCGGGCGGTGATCAGCATGTGCCAGCCAACGCCACCGGGATCGGCGAAGACCCACGGATCACGCCATGCCTCATCACCCCAGGATCGCCCGTCGAACTTCTCATACCATTGCGGGTCGGCTTCGAGCAGCGCCTCCGTGCCGGAACGGGTCCAGGTGATCAAGTCGTCGGAATCCGCGCATCCGATCCGCTGGACCAGGCCGTCCTCGCTGGCCGAGGCGCCGGTGTAGAACATGCGGTATCCGCCGTCCGGGACGGCGATGATCGACCCCGTCCAGGTGGCGGCGTCGTCCCAGGCCGGCGCGGTGTTCGGCGCGAGCGCGTCGGGAAGTTCAAGCCATCGACGGTAGTCGTGGCTGACAGCGTGACCGACGCGGGGGCTGAAATGTCGCAGTTCTGGGTCTTTCAGCGAGCGCGGCGCCTTGAGGTAGAACAGATGGTGGTTGCCGAGATGATCGTCGATCGGCCAGCTGTCCCACACCCAATGGTGATCAAGACGCAACAACGGTCCGCCCCCCGTCGGGCGTGCTCGCGTCGAGCGACTCCGGCATGCCTGGCAATCTACATGTCCCGGATGGTCGATAGTCTCGCGGTCAAAGCGGAGGGCCAAGTTCTGGGCCCTAGTGTGGAGCCTTGTGAAACCGTTTGTACTGCTCGCGACTCGAGCCGACGACGACGCCGCGGAGGCGGAGCACGCGGCGCTGTGTTCCTTCGGCGGGCTCAGCCCAGACGAGCTGCGCCACGTTCGGCTGGAGTCGAACCCCATGCCCGACATCGAGTTGGCCGATTACAGCGGTGTCTTCCTCGGCGGTAGCCCCTTCAACGCCTCCGAGCCGCACCCGTCGTCGCTGCAGGCACGCGTGGAGAGGGAGCTCCGGGAGCTGGTACGCCACCTCGCGGCGAACGATTATCCGTTCTTCGGCGCGTGTTACGGCGTCGGCATTCTCGGGACCGCCTTCGACGGTGTGGTGGACACGACCTACGGCGAGACGCCGGGGCCGGTCTCGATCACCTTGACCGACGCGGGCCGAGCCGATCCCCTTCTGGAAGGGCTACCCGACACGTTTTCTGCCATCGTGGGCCACAAGGAGGCCTGCCGGGTACTGCCGAGCGAGGCCGTCCTGCTGGCCCGTGGCACCAATTGCCCGGTGCAGTTGTTCAAGCTCAAGCGCAACGTCTACGCGTGCCAATTTCACCCCGAACTCGACGCCGAATCCCTCGCCCACCGGCTGCGCGTCTACGCCCACGTGGGCTACTGCGGTCCCGAAGAGGCCGAGGGCATCGTCGCGGCCACACGACGCGCCGATCTCGGACCCGCCAGCGGACTCATCCGCGCGTTCGTCGAGCGATACCGGCGGTAGCCGTCACGCCCACCGCGCTGCCGCCTAGCTCGCCGAGCCGCCTGTCGACCCGAGAAGACACGACCCGACAAGCCGAGATTCGCCCTCTTTTGAGATACTTAGCATCCTCCCTTGACACCCTCTGGATCTGCATCCACATTGGGAACCGGGACCGGAGAAGTTCGGCCAACGGGGACGAACGGAGCTGCGGAGAAACGGATGACACTGTGAGAAGAACTCGATGGAGACGCCTCTTGGTGGGCTCCATAGCGGTCTGGGCGTTGTTTGCCACACCGCTTGCGACCCCGGCTGCTGGCAGCCCAAGGCAACCACCGGCCACCAGCTTGGCCAAGGGCGACGTCACCGAGGCCAAAGAGGCCAGACGGGTGGACCGGGTGAAGTTGCCGAAGCCCGTCACCTTCGACTGCACCCTCGTGACCGGCGTGCGGAGCGAATGCGGGACGATCCGGCTGCCTCAGGACTACGACCAGCCCAAGGCCGCCAAGACCGAAGTGGCCTATCTGCGCATCAGGGCCAAGGATCAAAGGCACAAGATCGGGACGCTCTTCATCAATCCCGGTGGCCCGGGCGGTTCGGGCGTTCAGATCGCCGCCGCCGCTCCCTACTTCCTCTCCCCGGCCCTGCTGAAGAAGTTCGACATCGTCGGCGTGGATCCTCGCGGGACGAACTCCAGCGACAACGTGCGTTGTTTCAAGAATTATGGCGCGCAGGCGGCTGCTACCCAGGGTCTCACCGTTCCGTTCCCCGACACCCGGGGGCGAATCAGCGCCTACCAGCGATCATCTGTGGCGCTCGCGAAGGGTTGTTCCAGCACCGGAAAGCCGCTCGCGGCCCACATGTCTACCGCGAACGTGGCACGAGACATGGACGTGCTGCGCAGGCTGTTCGGCGATAAGCAACTGACCTACCTCGGATTCTCCTACGGTTCCTATCTCGGTAACGTCTACGCGAACATGTATCCCGACAGGGTGCGGGCGGTGGCCATCGACGGCGTGTTCGATCCAGTGGGCTGGGCGGGCAGGCCGTCGACTCGGCGCACACCAGTGACCCAACGGATCCGGTCCGGGGAGGGAGCCACCAAGGCGATCAACGAGATCTTGCGCCTGTGCCGGAAAAGGGGGCCCAAGTACTGTCGATTCGCTAGCAAGGGTGATCCGTTGGCCAACTACGACAAGCTGGTGAACTCGTTCGAGAAGTCCGCGCTGGTCATCGCCGACCCGGACGACCCGGAGTTCTCCTTCGAACTCGATTACGCGAGCTTTGTCGCTTTTCTGCTGACCGACCTGTACTCCCCCCTTGCTCCCCAGTTGATCGACGACGATCTGTCGGTCTTCTACGATGTGTTCGCAGCCCCCGGCACCGTGAGCGATAAGGCTCAACTGCAAGCACGCAAAGATCTGGCGGTCAAGGTCAAAGCCCGCCAAGCGGATGCGAAAGCGGTGCGGGCCGATAAGTCGAGGTGGGCCGAACGCCTTGGTGTTGCCTTAGCCTACGACAACTCCGGTGAGGCCTTCCAGACCGTTTTATGCACGGACTCCGTCAACCCCAGGAACGTTGGGGATTGGCCAAAGTTTGCCGATCGCGCCGCCAGCACCGGCACCGGCTTCGGTCGGCTGTGGACGTGGGGCTCGGCGCCCTGTGCGAGCAAGTACTGGACGGTCAAGGATCGCGACGCCTACCTCGGCCCGTTCACTGCGCGTACGGCTCATCCGGTGTTGGTCATCGGCAACTACTGGGACCCGGCCACGAACTACGACGGCGCAGTCCGAGCCGCGTCGCTGCTGCCCAACTCGCGGCTGCTTTCCAGCGATAACTTCGGCCACACCGCGTACCAGACCTCGCGGTGCGTCACCTCGTCCGTCGACCTGTACCTCCTCACCAGCAAGGCGCCGAGGGCCGGGAGGACCTGCAAGAGCGACTTCGGAGCCTTCGAATCCGCATTGGTGGACCACGACGGTATCTACCCCAGCAAGAACAAGCGCACGAGTCGCGACGCCGATTCGCGCAGGGGCGAGGATGCACAGCAGGAGGAAATCGTGCGAGGCCTCCCACCCGTCGTGCCGCCGCTGCCCGGATCCGGTCCACGGTTCTGACCGATTGTTTTTACGGGACGGGGTTGGCCGATCCGCCGACCAACCCCGCAACGTAATCGATCTGGCCCAGGTGCTGGTTGACCTCGTTGACGACGCTGACGACCCGAACGCCCAACGTCACCGGCGGATCCCAGGAGTCGTCGATCACCCGGTCGAAGTCCGCGGCGGTGAGATCGGTCAGCACTTCGCGCGTCAACTCGCGAACGTCGTCGGCGTAGCCGAGAAGGTCCTCGGTGGTGGCCGAGAAGGCCGAGACCTGCGCCGGGGTATGTCCCCAGCCGTGGTCGGGGGGATCGTAGGGCAGGCCGAAGCGCTCGACCCAGCCCCGCGCCGACCAGGCCTGCGGGAGTTCGGCCAGGCCGGCCAGGTGATCGTCCTGGATGCGGGTGAGGTGCCAGGCCAGCCAGCCGATGGGATTGGACTCGGTCCCGGGTTGGGCTCGAAGAGCTTGGTCGCTGAGTCCCGTCAAGGAGCCGGTCAGCTGTTCGTGCACTCGGTCGAAGACGTCGGCGAGGAGGGAACGCCACAGATCGGTATCTGTCATCCTGCAGTTCTAGCACGAGACCGATCGCTCCCGACCAACTGCGCGACGACAAGCGGGATCGCCCCGTTGTCTAGGGCTGAGAATCGGCGCCCTGGCGCTCCCGTGACGAGCCGTCGGCCGTGGCGAACACGACCGTGTTGTCCGTATACGAGCCGGCGACGCGATCGTAGGGCCCCGAGCAGGTGATGAGCCGCAGCTGCGCGTCGGGAGTCGATCCGTAAACCTCTTCGGTCGGAAACTCCTTCTTCGTGGCGTGGACGATCCGGTCGACGGTGAACCCCACCTCTCGTTTCGAAGGCGCGTCTTGGGAAGCGCCCACCTCTGAGATCGCCACCGTGACGCCGTCCCCCGGTTCGAGCTGGCCCAACCGCGCGAACACCGCCGGCCCGGTCTTGGAATCGACGTGCCCGGCGATGATGGCCGGGCCCAGTTCTCCTGGCACGGGGCCGCCGCCGTACCAGCCGGGCAGCGCGGGATCCCGCGGGGCGGCCAGGGAGCCGTCGGGCAGCAACCTCAGTTCCTCCAACCGATTCGCCGCCAACCCGATCGCGGGCAGCCTCAACCCGACGACCCGAGCCGTCCTTGGGGGGATCGGACGGGGTTCGGCCGGGCGTGGCGACGCGGTTTCCGACGGGCCCCGTGTCGCGGACGGCGACGAGGTTCTGGCCGGGCTCACCTCGGCCCGGGACGGCGCCACCTGGGCGGAACCGCACCCCGCCAACACGATCAACGACGTGACCGCGGCGCCGACTGAGACCGCGGCGGCCGAGCGCGCGCGGAATCGCCACAGGGTGCTCATTCAGCCACGCTGGCGACGACCGATGCGCGCGGCCACGACGCAGAAGCTCGCCACGACGAGCAGGATCGCGGTCGATGTGACCGCGGCAGAACCGGTCGGCGCCGATTCGGCCAGCCCACCGCCCCCGGCCTCGACCGCCTTCTTGGGGGTCTTTGGTTTCGACATGCCACCGGAGTCGACGATCACCTTGGCGGCGAGCTTGCCGTCCTTGCCGTCGAGCACGATCACGGTGTTCACCGACGCCGAGGCCAGCGCGGTCTCGGTGGTGGTGGGTTCAACCTTGTCACCCGCGGGGTCGATGCGCAGGGTCCAGACGCCGGCCGGGACGGTGGTGTAATCCGTGGCCGTCGCGAACTTCGCATCTTCGGCGACGACCGGGCCGCCTTCGGCCCTCACCGTCACCTCGTCGGCGGAGTAGGACGCCTGCAACAGCCGAACTCTGGCCTTGCCCTCCGGCCCGGGGGTGAGGTCGTCGTTCAGTACGACGCCCTTGAGGTCGGCGTTCTTCCCGACCGCGGCGACGGTGTAGGCCTTGTTGGCCCGCACGGTGACGGGTTGGCTGACCGCGGGGGTGCTCTTGGCGTCCCCGCCTGGCGGGGTCATCGTCGCCACGTACTTGCCCACGGCCACCTTCGTGTAGCCGGAAATGTCGCCGTAGCCGACCTCGGAGAGCTCGATGACGTCCCTACTGTTCGAGAGCGAGGTGAGCGCCACGTTGACCTTGGGGGTGTCGGGGGAGAGGTGGGTCAGGCGAACCCACCCGGTATCGGCGGCCGAGGCGGCCGGGGCCGCAGCGATCACCGCCGCGAGGGTCAACAAGGTGGCCAGGACGAGGACGGCAAGCCGTCTCATCGGCGAACGTGTCAAGGTAATCATTTCTGGTGAGCTCCTTCGTAGCGTGGTTGGTTCTTAGCAGTTCGTCTGGACGGGTTGTTGCGGATGGGGACTCCTCAACCGAAGAGTCCGTGTGGGTAGTCGAGATTCCAGGTGAGCAGCAGGGATCCGGCTCGCAGACGAACAGCGGACGGGCGGTACTTCTCGCCTTGCTCGGTGAACGTCTTCGCAAGCTCTTCCCCCTCTTGGGTGTCGAGAAAGGCACCGTCGCGGCCGCTGATGAGTACCTGGCGGCGAGGCCGGTCATTACCCGCCTCCCCCGCGACTTCGGGCAGGGCATCGATCTGCAGGGTGCCGGTCGCCGCTGCCCGCGTCAGGAGCACCAGTGCGCGGGGATCGAGCTGGCCGGCAGCGATGAGCTCGCGCACCGGCTTCGCTAGGCGAAGGCTGGGGTTGCGGATCACCTCGGCACCGGCCGCCCGCCGTTCCGCGAGGTCGGCGCGTTCGCTGGCACGGGCCTCGGCGACCCCGTCGGGCAAGACCTGGCGCACGCTCACCGTCTGGTCCCCCTCGCCGAACTGGGCCACCACCTGGGAGTTCCTGACTGCCCGCTCCGCTGTGTCGGATGTTGCCGCACCGAGCGTCGAAGCAGCGTCGATCACGTATTCGTAATCGCGCCAACTCGTATCCGGACGGGGCAATCCCGCAGCGTAGAAGCTTGGATCGCTGCTCGTGACATGGTCGATACCGAACCCGGACCTCGGCAGCTCCACCCAGACATCGGGTCCAACAATGAGTCGAGAGTCGCGACCCACGTTGTCGGCGATCCAGCCTCGGGCCTGTGTCATCGGGCGATTTTGTTCGTCGCGCAGCAACCCGTCCAGTCTGATCCCCCACAGCGGCACCGCAGCGGCTACGGCCGCCGCCAAGACTGCCACGGCGGCCACCGATCGGAGCCGCCAGCGCTGGTGTTTAACCCCTTGAGCCACGGACCAGAGGATTTCGGCAGCCCCGGCGATCGCGAGCGCCGACAGCGCCAGTATCACCAATGCAGAGGACACCGCCAGCGCGACGGGCGTGAGCAGCAGGATCGCCAAAGTGATGAGGCTCACGGCGAGTGGCCGCTTGGATCGCCGGAACAGGCACACCACGGCGCTAAGCGGGGCGAGGATCACCAGCACCGGATCCAACCGCAGCAGCTCCAGCGCCAACCCGAACCCGTCGGCGGGTACGGTGAACAACGCCCCGCCGGCCCGGTTCGCCTGGGCCAGCACCCCGTCGAGAGGAGGCGCCCCGGTGGGTAACGCCGCCCCCAGCCAGCGCGTGGCCAGCCAGTAAGCTACGTATACGGTGGTCAACACTACAGCGGCCAGCGACACCCTCACCGCGCGAGATTCCCGGGTGGCCGTTCTCCACATTGACCACGCCACAAGAGGCAGGAAGATCACGTAGCTGGGCTGGGAGAGGGTGGCGATCGCGAAGCAGCTCGCCGCCCCCGCGAAGGCGACGGCTTGGCGGCGATGGGCGAGCGCGAGAAGCCAGGCGCCGAGAAGCCAGGGCGTGGCCAGGTTGGCGAACGCGACGCTACGGTGCGCGTGGACCGCGAGGGGGGACAGGGCGAACACGATCACAGCCGCGGCCGCGAACGGGCGCGCCAAGCCCAGTTTCCTGGCCAGCAGCCACAGCAACGGAATCGCCAGAAGATGCGCTACCGTCACGGCCACTCGGCCTGCGAACACCGCGCTGTCGTAACGCTGAAACGCCCCGCTCAGGCGGGTCCATTCCGCCAGCTGGAGCCATCCCAGAGACGGTGACGCGTAGCTCAGCGGGGACTCCCCCAAGCCAGCGAAGTTCAGTTCGGTGAGGTTCAGCCACGTCCAGGCCTGCGCTGTATTGCTGCCCTCCAGGGCGGTGATCCGCGGAGCTCCACCGAGGTTCACTCCGACCACCACCGCGGCCAGCGCCACCAATGAAAGCACCACCAAGAACGACCGCTGGCGATCCTCTACCCAGCCTTGCAGGCGCTGCAGCCGCGGGGTGGCAACGGACGGCGATTGCGTCACCGGCCGCCGGCCTTCGAACTGACATTCAACGGGACGGACAGCGACCCAAGCCCGGCCCGAGGGCCCAACTCGAGCACGCTGCGCGGTCCCCCAACCGCGTCACATTCATAATTTTCCCTGCCGCTTGCGCGGCCCCCGTTCGGACGATGACAAGACACGTTCTTAACAGACCATACAACGATCCGCCCTTGTTGGTCGGTCGATCAACGGCGGACGAATACCGCGACGGTGCGGGCGGGCACGCGGAACGTCCCTGTCGCGCGATCGACGCTCGCCCGGCGCACGACCGAGTCATAGCTCCAGCGCTGCACCGGGTGCAGGGCCAACCGCTCGCCCTTGGCCTCGGCAAGCGTCTGCTCGGTGGCCTTCGGGCCGGCGTTGAAGACCACGACCAGGCCGGACCACCGCTCGTCCACCCGGGCGCCGCGGGTGTCGTCGATGGCCATGACGATGACGCCCGGGGTCTGATCCGGTCCCGTGTTGGCGAACAGGACCTTGCTCTGGATCTCCGCGGCGGTGCCGAGGTGGAACAGGGGCGTGCTGTTGCGGATCCGCAAGAGCTCTTCGGACTGGCGCCGACTCATCAAGACGTCGCGCGGGGCCGGATCAAGGCCGGTTCGTCCCAACAGCCCGCGCTGAATCGGCCACTTCGCTGCGTTGTCCTCTTTGGGCGGCAGACCGCGCCCGAAACCGTTCTCGTTGCCGGTGAAGTCGAGGACATTGAACCAATCCCCGGAGTTGTAGCTGTTGCGGTCTAGGGATTTGCTCCGCAGCAGATCGCTGCCGGCGTGCCAAAAGGAAACGCCCTGGCCGAGCGCCGTGGTGGCCAGCGAGACGTTTTGCATCCGCACGCGGTCCTGCATCGAGGTGCCGTTCGGGAGCTTGTAGACCAGGGCGTCGTACAGGGTCTCGTTGTCGTGCGCCGAGACGTAATTCACGGTCTCTTGCGGATCGGCGGCGTAGCCGGTGGCGGATCCGTTGTAATCCACCTCGGAGCCCTTGGTCGCGCGCCCGAAGCGGTCGATGAACCGATAGTCGGCCAGGTTGCCGGCCAGGCCGACGCGGATCCGATCCTGGTTGAGAAGCAGGCTGGCCTTCTGCTCCGCTTCGGTGCCGTTCGCCGGATCGCCGTTGGGGTCGGTGTACTGACCGCTACCGAAACCCTGGATCCGCGCACTCTCATCGAACGGTCCGCCGCCGCGGACCGAATCACGCAAGCGGTCGTTGAAGGTGCCGATGCCGGTGCCGGCCATCTCGGCCTGGGTGGCCTGGACGAACTGGGCGTTGTCGGCCACCTCACCGAAGTTCCAGCCCTCGCCGTAGAGGTAGATCCGCTTGCCGTCGACGCTGTCGCGGGCCACGGTGAGCTTGTCCAGTCTCGCGCGCAGCTCGAGCATCGCCGACTTCGGCTGGTGGCCCATGAGGTCGAACCGGAAGCCGTCCAGCTTGTACTGCTTGGCCCAGGTGAGCACCGAATCGATCATGAGCTTTTCCATCATGGCGTGCTCGGTGGCTGTGTTGGAACAACAGGTTGACGTCTCGACCTGACCCCCGGGGCTCAGCCGATGGTAGTAACCGGGAACGACCCGATCGAGGATGGACTTCTCGGCCTGCCCGGCGGCCGGGGTGTGATTGTAGACCACGTCCATGACCACCCGCTGGCCGATCTTGTTCAACCCCTGCACCATCTGGCGGAACTCGAGATTCCGCGCGGTGCCGTCCGGGTCGGTCGAGTACGAGCCTTCGGGGGCGGTGTAGTGCAGTGGATCGTAACCCCAGTTGAAGCCGTCGTTGGCCGCGACCGCGTCGACGCAGGCCTGCTGCTCCTCGCTGTCGGGGGCGTACGCCGCCAGATCGCACTGGGGTTCCTGCTGCTTTGCCCGATCCTCCTCGATGGAGGCGATGTCGTTGACGGGGAGCAGATGGACGGTGTTCAGCCCGGCGCGGGCCAGGGTCCGCAGGTGCCGCATGCCCTCGGTTCTCGGGTCCGTGAAGGCGAGGTAGGTGCCGCGCTTGTCCCGCTCGACGCTGGCGTCGGAGATCGAGAAGTCCCGCACGTGCAGCTCATAGATGGTGGATCGTTCCGGCGTGGTGAGCTTGGGCTTGCGTAGCTTCTTCCACCCCTTGGGTTTCAGCGCCGCGGAATCCAGATCCGCCAACACCGATCGCTCGGAGTTGGTGGTGAGAGCCACCGAGTAGGGGTCGGTGACCTGGTTGGTCGCCACGGCGCCGAGGTTGGGCACGAACACCTTGACCTCGAAGCGGTAGGGGGCGTTCCGCCAGCCCTTCTTGCCCGCCACCGACCACACGCCGTCGCTGTCACGGCTCATCGCGACCCGCCGCTCCACCCCGTCGTCGTCGCTGAGCAGCAGGGCCACCGACTTTGCCGTGGGGGCCCACAGCGCGAGCGTCGGGATCCCCCGCGTCCAACTCGGCCCGAGCCGGCGTTCGGCGGCTCTGGGGTAGAGCGCGTCCAACACCCAGGGGATCTGCACGCCTGTCACCGCGACGATGCGGCCATCCTTGCCGTAAGAGGCCACGGCTAGTTCGCCGGTGAGCAGCCCTCGCAGGCTGGCGGTCAGCTCCGATGGCACCCGCAGCGCCGCATAACCCTTGAGTTGCGGGTGTTTAGCCAGCAGGCTGGCGGGCAGCTCCTGGGCCTTGAGGTCGACCGACTCTCCTCCAACGATGTCCTCCCCCTCCCGCCGCAGCCCGCCCTCGGCGGCAGCGAATCCGCGGTAGGTGCTCGATCCGGCCGGCAGCCGGAGGGCGATGATCTCCTTGGTGAGCCATTGGGCCGACTGGTCGCCGACGAGGCCCTTGGGCGCGTCGTCGCTGATGACGTGCGTGGTGGCGTCGTAGCTGAAGCTCACCGTGCCGCCCGGTGCGGCGAGCGTGAGGTTGGCGCCACCCGCGACGCCGTCGGCCCCGTAGTTCTCGTCCCAGGATCCGCCGATGGCGACCTTGTACTCATAGCTGCCCTTCCGCAGCTCGAAGCTGCCCGTGTAGAGATCCGCCTTGCCCGGCACCGGATCGAGCACCGTGTCGGTGCACCCGGGCTGCCAATCGCCAGGGCAGCCGAGCTCGTCCTGCAACGATCCCACCAGGGTCACCTGCAGCGGGTCGGCGGCCGCCGGGATGGGCTGCGACAGGCCAGCCAAGAGCGAGAGAGCGGCCAACGCGGCGGCGGCCGAAAAGGGGATGCGTGTCTTCATTGAAACGTCCTCAACCGGGGGTGATCTCATGCAACCGCCAACGGCGGCGGGTGTCAAGGGTTCGACGCGCTGGCCGGCTCCTTGAGCCGACGGGCAAGCCAGGCCACGTTCACCCGGCGTTCGCCGCCACCGCCCGAGAATCCCCATCGAGCGCTCGGTCTTGGTCAATCCGGCCGTGCCGAGTTGCCCGTGCCCCCCGCTCATTTCTCGCGAACCCTTCTCAACTGTCGGAGACGCGGGGTAGCTTTCGAGTATCCGCTAAGACACCCATCACCCCCCAAGGACGTCTGCCATGTCGACGAAAACATCGGGTAGGTTCCCGAATCGGCATCGCCGAGCGATCCGGGCACTGGCCACCGGTACGGGGGTAGGTATGGCGATGGTGTTCGCGCCCATGGCTCCGGCCCAGGCGGGCCCGGCCGCGCCAGTCGCGATCGCCGAGATCCAAGGACCCGGCGCGGCCAGTCCGTTGGCGGGTAGCCGGGTGACCACGCGCGGCATCGTCACCGCCAACTATCCCACCGGCGGATTCAACGGGTTCTACCTGCAAACCCCGGGCAGTGGGGGCTTGATCAAGAAGGCGGCCGACTCCTCCGACGGGGTGTTCGTCTACGGCCGTACCGACGTGAGCGTCGGGGAGTGCTACACCGTCACCGCCTCGGTCACCGAGTACCGCGGCCTGACCGAACTCACCGGCGCGGTGCTGTCCGAAGGCGTGGGGGCCTGCGCCCCTGCCAGGCCCGTGAGACTGCGCGTGGTGCCTGCCACCGAAGCCGAGAAGGAGCGCTACGAGGGCATGCTAGTGCGCCCCTTTGGCCCGCACACTATCACGAACAACTACCAGCTCAACCAGTACGGCCAGGTGGGCCTCACCCCCGGGCGCCAACCGCTGCGGACCGCCACCGACGTCGTCGTCCCCGAGGAGGCGGCCGCGTTCGAGGCCGCCCAACAGGCCCGCTACATCACCCTCGACGACGGTGCCAGCTGGGACTACCTGCGCAACCCGGCCGCCCAGGACAGCCCGTTGCCCTACCTCTCCCAAAGAACCCCGATGCGGACCAACTCCGCTGTCTACTTCACCAAGCCCGTCGTCCTGGACTACCGGTTCCAGTGGAACTATCAGCCGCTCGCCCAGGTCGTCGGCAGCGACCAACGCTTCCTGCGGACCGTCAACGACCGCCCCGCCAAGGCGCCGAAGGTGGGCGGGGACCTGCAGTTGGCCACCTTCAACGTGCTCAACTACTTCACCGACCTCGGCCAAGACGAGGAGGGCTGCGAGGCCTACGTCGACCGCGACGGCAATCCCGTCACCGCGGACTACTGCCAGGTCCGCGGCGCCTACACCCCCGATGCGCTGAGCGATCAGCAACGCAAGATCATCTCGGCTATCAACGGGCTCGACGCCGAGGTCGTGGCGCTCATGGAGGTGGAGAACTCGGCGGCCCTCAGCTACGCCTCCCACCCACGCGATCGCGCCCTTTCGGCACTGGTGGATGCGCTCAACGCCCAGGCGGTCACGTCAAGCGACCGCTGGGGCTACGTCCCAAGCCCCGTCGTCAGCGCTCCCGGTGAAGACATCATCCGGACCGCCTTCATCTACCAGCCGAGCGCGGTGACACCCCAGGGAGCCTCCGAGATCCTGCTCGATGGCAGCTTCGCCAACGCGCGCTATCCGCTGGCGCAACGCTTTGCCCCGGCCGACCGCAACGGGAACGAGTTCGTGGCCGTCGCGAATCACTTCAAGTCCAAGGGTTCCGGGGCCGACGACGGAACGGGCCAGGGCCTATCGAACCCGTCCCGGGAGGCCCAGGCTTTCGCCCTGACCGGGTGGGTCGAGCAGGCTTGGGCGGGCGATCCGGTGTTTCTGATGGGCGACTTCAACGCCTACTCCAAGGAGACTCCGGTGCAGATCATCGAGCGGGCGGGCTTCGTCAACGCGGTGCAGCGGTTTGGCTCGGAGTCGGCCTCGACGTACCAGTACGGCGGTCGGCTCGGTTCTCTCGACCACATTTTCGCCAACGCCGCCGCAGCGGAGCTCGTGACCGGCGCGGGAGTCTGGGACATCAACGCCGACGAGTCGGTGGCGATGCAATACTCGCGCCGCAACTACAACCTCGTCGACTTCTATGCCCCCGGCCCCTACGCGGCGTCGGACCACGACCCCGCCCTCGTCGGGGTTCGCCAGCGCTAGGGGGCGCCTGCGCCACGGACGCGCTAGACGCCGTTAGGGTTGGACCGAAGGCGACGCCGAGGGTCCCCTTCGTCGTCGTCGCCGTAGGAGGAACGCACACCCGATGTTTGCGCGTATAGCCATCGTCAACCGCGGCGAGTCCGCCATGCGGCTGATTCATGCCGTTCGCGACCTCAACGCCCAAGCCCGGCCACAGGGGCACCGGATCGAGACCGTAGCCCTGCACACCGAAGGCGAGCGGCGCGCGATGTTCGTGCGCGAGGCCGATCACGCCTACGATCTCGGACCGGCAGTGAATCGGCCCTACCTGGACTACGCGGTCTTGGAGCGTGCCCTCACCGAGACGGGTGCCGACGCCGCCTGGGTGGGCTGGGGCTTTGTGGCCGAGGATCCTAAGTTCGCCGAGCTGTGCGAGCGGCTGGGCGTCACGTTCATCGGCCCCAGCGCGGAAGCCATGCGCAAGCTGGGCGACAAGATCGGTTCCAAGCTCATCGCCGAAGACGTGGGCGTGCCCGTGGCGGCCTGGAGCCGCGGAGGAGTCGAGACGCTGGCCGACGCCAAGGCCGCCGCGAACGAGATCGGCTACCCGTTGATGCTGAAGGCCACCGCGGGGGGTGGTGGCCGCGGCATCCGGAAGGTAACCAACGATGGCGATCTCACCGAGGCCTACGAACGCACCCGCGACGAGGCCCAGCGCGCGTTCGGTTCCGGCGTGGTGTTCTTGGAGCGTCTGGTCACGGGCGCTCGGCACGTCGAGGTGCAAATCATCGCCGATTCGCACGGCACCGCATGGGCGCTCGGGGTCCGCGACTGCTCGGTGCAGCGACGCAACCAAAAGGTCATCGAGGAATCGGCTTCGCCGGTGCTGACCGCCGAGCAGGCCGATGAGGTCAAGGCCAGCGCCGAACGGCTGGCCGTCGAGGTCGGCTACGTCGGCGCGGGCACCGTGGAGTTCCTTTACCACCCGGACGATCGGTTCTTCGCCTTCTTGGAGGTCAACACCCGCCTGCAGGTCGAACACCCCATCACCGAGATCACCACGGGCACGGACCTGGTGAAGCTGCAGATCCATGTTGCGGGCGGTGGCCGGCTCGAGGGCGAGAAGCCCGCCGAACTGGGCCACGCCGTCGAGGCCCGGCTCAACGCCGAGGATCCCGACCGCGACTTTGCCCCCGCTCCCGGCCGGATCGCCGTGCTGGATCTGCCGTCGGGCCCGGGTATCCGCGTCGACACCGGAGTGGGCGAGGGCGATGCCATTCCGGCCGACTTCGATTCCATGATCGCCAAGATCATCGCCTCCGGCCGTGACCGCGCGGAGGCTCTGGCCCGGTTGCGCCGCGCCATGGCCGAGACCACGGTGGTGATCGAGGGCGGGTCCACCAACAAGAGCTTCGTCATCGACCTGTTGAACGCGCCCGAGGTCATCGACGGCAGCGCCGACACCGGTTGGATCGACCGCGTGCGCGCCGAGGGCCGGCTCGTCGCCCAGCAACACTCCGGGATCGCCCTCGTGGCCGCCGGTATCGAGGCCTACGAGGCCGAAGAGGACATCGAGCGGACCCGGCTGATCGAGACCGCTCGCGGCGGGCGGCCGCAGGTGCAGCACGAGACGGGCCGCGCCATCGACGTGAAACTGCGCGGGGCCACCTATAAGGTGACGCTGTTTCGCACCGGCCCCCACCGCTTCCGCGTCGTGCTCAAAAACGGTGAGAGCGAGCACACCGTCGTCGCCCAGATGGATCGCATCGATTCCTACCGAAGCCGCCTCACCGTCGGCGGGTCGACCCACCGCCTCGTCACCGCGACCCACGGGCCGGTGCAGCTCATCGAGGTGGACGGGGTCACCCACCGTGTCAGCCTCGACGAGGGGGGTGTGCTGCGCTCCCCCGCCCCGGCCCTGGTGGTCGCCACCCCTGTGCGGGTCGGCGATCGGGTGGCCGCGGGGGCGCCGGTGTTGGTGCTGGAATCGATGAAGATGGAGACGGTGCTACCGGCGCCGTTCGAGGCCCGCGTCAAGGAGCTGTTGGCCTCGGTCGGCAGCCAGGTCAGCACCGGCGCCCCGTTGGTCCGTCTCGAGCCCGTCGGCGAAGGAGCCGAGGTGATCGCCGAGGCCGGCGAAGCGGTGGATCTGGACCTGCCCTCATCGGACTCGGTGGCCACCGACGACGCGGAACTGGCTTCGCGCTGCCGCCGCGATCTCTACGCCATGCTGCTGGGCTACGACATCGACCCGAACGCCGAGATCAGCACCCTGGAGGCCTACCTCGAGGAACGATCGAGCGTGCTCGCGGCCGGTGGCTCGCCGGCGCGTGCCGAACTGCCCATGCTCACGGCCTCGGCCGATCTGTGGGAACTCTCGCGCAACCGGCCCGGCGGTGAGGACCTGCACCTCGAGAACCGGGTGCATACCCCGCGGGAGTACTTTCACACCTACCTGCAATCCCTCGACACCGAGCGTGGCGGGCTTCCGGAATCGTTTGTCCACAAGCTTTCCCGCGTTCTCGCCCATTACGAGGTCACCGAACTGGACCGAACTCCCGAGTTGGAGCACGCGGTGTTCCGAATCTTCTTGGCCCAGCAGAGGTCTGGCCTCGAGGTCCAACTGGTCACCGCATTGTTGCAGCGTTGGTTGAGCGAACCCTCGTTAGAGAACGGTGACGTCCGCGACATCTTGGACCGGCTCGTGCTGGCCACTCAGGCACGCCTTCCGGTGGTCAGCGACCTCGCCCGCAGCGTGCGCTTCCGCTGGTTCGATCAACCCCTCGTGGATACCGAACGGCAGAGCGTGCTGGGCGGAGTCGCCGATGAGCTGCAAGCGCTGGCGAGCCTGGAGCCCGGGCCGGACCGGGACGCTCGCATCGACACGTTGGCCGCCATACCGGAGAAGATGATCGGCTTTTTGGCCGAGCGCATCCAAGACGGTGAGCTACCGCGCGACGAACCGATGCTCGCGGTGTTGATCAAGCGCCACTACCGCCAACACACCATGACCGGCCTCCGCGAGCTGGCCGTGGACGACCGCCCCTTCGCCATCGCGGACTACGTGCTCGATGATCGTCCCACGCACTTGGTGTCCACGATCGGCCGTGTCGCCGAGCTATCCCCGGGCAGCGGCCTGGTGAAGGCCGTGGACGCCCAGCTCGCCGCCGCCCCGCAAGGCCACGAGTCCGTGGTGGATCTCTACCTGTCCTGGCCGGCCGCCCCCGAGCAGGCCGAGGACGTCTCTGCCTCGCTGGCCAACACCCTCAGCGCACTCGACTTTCCGCGCTTGGCCCGGCGGGTCACGGTGACCGTCTGCCCTGCAGCCGAGGGAGAGATCGGCTACTTCACCTTCCGCGAACGGGCCGACGGCACCCTCGTCGACGACGTCCTGGTCCGGGGGGTGCACCCCATGGTGGGCAGGCGCCTCAACCTGTGGCGGCTCCGCGAGTTCGACGTGACGCGGTTGGACGCCCCCGAGGACGTGCTGCTGTACCGCTGCGTCGCCCCCGGCAACGACGCGGACCAGCGCCTCGTGGCGCTCGCGCAGGTGCGCCAACTCGCGGTGATCCGCGACGAGGAGGGCCGGGTCATCGGGCTGCCCCACGCCGAGCGGGCGATCGCGAACTGCCTGCAGGCGATCCGCCAGGCGCGAGCCTCCAGCGACGGATCGGCCCGGCTGGACATGAACCACGTGTGGGTCCACATCTGGCCCAAGGTCGAGGCCGACATGGATCAGCTCACCTCGCTGAAGGACAAGATCGCCCCCATGACCACCGGCGCCGGCATCGAAGAACTGCTGGTGGAGGGCACGATCGGCTTCTCCGACGGCCTCGAACTCGTGCGCACCGCCCATTTCACCTACCAGCCCGGCTCTGGGGTGGTGGGCAGCATGCACCGGCCGCCGCTGGAGCGGCTGAAGCCGCTGGACGACTACCGCCAAAAGGTGGTGCGGGCGCGTCGGCGCGGGTTCGTGTACCCCTACGAGCTGCAGGCCATGATCGCCGGCCGGGGCGGCAAGGCGAGGGAGTACGATCTCGACGAATCGGGCGGGCTCGTCGAGGTGGACCGCCCCTACGGACACAACACCGCCGGCGTCATCACCGGCGTCGTATCGACGCCCACGCAGCGCTACCCGGAGGGGATCAAGCGCGTGCTCATCGCCGGGGATCCGCTCAAATCGTTGGGCGCGGTGTCCGAGGCCGAGTGCCGCCGGATCATCGCCGCCCTCGATCTGGCCGAATCCATGGGCGTGCCGGTGGAATGGTTCGCCATCTCCGCCGGCGCGCGGATCTCGATGGACTCGGGCACCGAGAACATGGACTGGGTGGCCAAGGCGCTCAAACGCATCGTCGAGTTCACCCAGGCTGGCGGTGAGATCAACATCGTCGTCGCCGGGATCAACGTCGGAGCACAGCCGTACTGGAACGCCGAGGCGACGATGCTCATGCACACCAAGGGCATCTTGGTGATGACCCCCGAGAGCGCCATGGTGTTGACCGGCAAGCAATCCCTGGACTTCTCCGGCGGCGTGTCGGCCGAGGACAACTTCGGCATCGGGGGGTTCGATCGCGTCATGGGCCCCAACGGCCAGGCGCAGTACTGGGCCCCCGACCTCGCCGGCGCCTTGCGGGTGTTGATGGCGCACTACAAGCACAGCTACGTCGCGCCCGGCGACAGCGGCCCCCGTCGCGCGCCCACGGACGATCCCCACGATCGCGACATCACCGCCTACCCCCACACGGGCGGGGACGCCGGCTTCACCACCGTCGGAGACATCTTCTCCTCGGCCACCAACCCGGACCGCAAGAAGCCCTTCGACATCCGCATGGTGATGGCCGCCGTCGCCGACGCCGATCACAAGACCTTGGAGCGCTGGGCTCAGATGGCCGACGCCGAGACGGCCGTGGTCTACGACGCCCACCTGGGCGGGTTGCCGGTGTGTTTGATCGGGATCGAATCCCAGTCGGTTCCTCGCCGCGGCTTTCCGCCCACGGATGGCCCGGACGCCTACACCTCGGGGACGCTGTTCCCGAAGTCGTCGAAGAAGGCCGCCCACGCCATCAACGCGGCCAGCGGCAACCGTCCGCTCGTGGTGTTGGCGAACCTGTCGGGCTTCGACGGCTCCCCCGAGTCGATGCGCAACCTGCAGCTCGAGTACGGCGCCGAGATCGGCCGGGCCATCGTCAACTTCGCGGGCCCCATCGTGTTTTGCGTGATCTCGCGCTACCACGGTGGCGCCTTCGTCGTGTTCTCCAAGGCGCTGAACCCGCAGATGACGGTGCTCGCCGTCGAGGGCTCCTTCGCCTCGGTGATCGGCGGCGCTCCCGCCGCGGCCGTGGTGTTCACCCGCGAGGTGGACGCCCGCACGGCCAAGGACGTCCGGGTCGCCGACATCGAAGCGCGACTGGCCGAGGCGTCCGGGGCGGAGCGGGCGGCGTTGGTGGCCCAGCTCGCCGAAGTGCGCCGCGACGTCCGTAGCGAGAAGCTCGGTGAGGTCGCCAACGACTTCGACCGGGTGCACAACATCTATCGCGCCGTCGAGGTCGGCTCGGTGGACGAGGTCGTCGCGGCCAGCCAGTTGCGGGCCAAGATCATCTCTTCGCTGGAGAAGGGGCTGGGCCTCAGCTAGGAGCTCAGTTATAGAAATTTTCGCGCTGAATTTGGTTGGCACTCTCCGGGCGAGAGTGCTAAATTAGAGACAGTTGAGCGTAAAGGACTCAACCCACAACCCAGCGACGTGAAGGAGCAACCCATGACCAGCTACGACCCGTTCCGTGATCTCGATCGCCTCGCTTCGAGCCTGTTCGACGTGCGCCGCGGCCCCCGCCGAATGCCGATGGATCTCTACCGCGATGGCGACCTCTACGTGTTGGCGGCAGACCTTCCCGGCATTGATCCGGGCTCGGTGGATATCGACGTCGATGGTCAGCTGTTGACGATTCGAGCCCAACGCACCATCCAGTCCGACGACGGCGTGAAGTGGATCACCCGCGAGCGCGAGACGGCGAGCTTTCTGCGCCAGCTCAACCTCGGCCAGGGAGTCGACACCGAGCGCATCTCGGCCAACTACAACAACGGGGTGCTGAGCGTGACGATCCCCGTCAGCGAAAGGGCGAAGCCACGCAAGATCGAGGTGTCTTCGGATGAGCAGGACAAGGCCATCACCGGTGAAACAGCCGACGAGCCGCAGGATGCCCAGCAGTAAGTCTTAGCGTCCAGCGCTGAGCGATGCCCCGGCTTCGGCCGGGGCATCGTTGCGTCTGAGCGAGCGTTGGGCCCTACGTCAGACCCGTTCGCTTCCGGTCGGACACGAGTGCGGGGACACCGGGGATCGGCTACCGGCATCGGGGGCAAAACGGTCAACGGATTGCCGGCCAAGTCACCTGCTGACACCGGATGAGTGCGCAGGAACAAAACCGGGCTTCGATACAACCAGGCTTCCGATGCGATCGTAGGACATGGAAGGATGCAGAAACGCAGTTGTTGATAAGGATGGACCCCTGATGGAGAATCCGAAGCGTTCCACGCGCGGAACGATCGCCGGTGGCCTCGCCGCGATGACCCTGGGCGCCAGCTTGAGCCTGGCCCCCCTCGCACAGTCGTGGGCCGCACCCGCCCCGACGCCCGCCGACTCACCCACCCCGTCCGCCGGGTCCGCCTCGCCTGCTCCGGGCGTCACCGAGAGGGCGACGTCGAGCAACAGCCCGAAATCGCCCGCACCATCCCCGGATTCCTCGGTGTCTCCCGATCCTTCGGTATCCCCGGGTTCCTCCGGGTCTCCCCAGACATCTGCGTCCAAAGACTCGAACGCCCGCCAGGCAGCGCCTCAGGACGCGGAGATGGTCGCCGGTGAGGAGATGAACGACGCCATTGCCGCCAAGTATGAGAAGGAAGGCGGCAAGAACGGCTACCTCGGCGACCTCAGGGGAAGTCAGCAGAACGTCGACGGCGGCGCCTACCAAGAGTTCCAGAACGGCATGATTGGCTGGACGCCGACGACGGGCGCGTACGCCATCTCCGGTCCCATCTACGGCCGGTGGAAGGAACTCGGCAACTCCACCACGGGCTTCCCCATCACCGACATCAAGAGGACAACCTCGGGGACGACCCGGGTGAGTTTCCAGAAGATGCTCATCGTCGACTCCCGCTTCGGCGCCCACTTCGTCAAGGGCAAAATTCTCGAGAAGTACGAGGACGAGGGCGCAGAGAAGGGCTTCCTTGGGGCCCCGACAACGGACGAGCTCGCCAAAGGCAAGGGCAACTACGTGTCCTACTTCAGCAGTGGTGCCATTGGACACAGTCGGGCGGGCGGCAGCCACGAGATCCACGGCCGGATCGTCGGCGAGTGGGAGGAGGTCGGCGGGCCAGACGGCAGGCTCGGCGTGCCGATCACCGACGAGTACGGGTCGGGCACCGCGCGGGTGAGTAGGTTCGCTAACGGGGCCATCGTGCACACGGCGAAGACCGGCTCGCACGTCGTATGGGGCGCTATCTACCGGGAGTACAGCAAGCGCGGCCTCGCCGTCAGCGACCTCGGGGTGCCCCGCGACCGCGAAAAGAAGATCGACGGCGTGTGGACCCAGGACTTCTGGAACGCCCGCCTGGACTACTCCAGCAGAGGATCGTCGATCCGCGTACACGTCAACCGGGGCGTATACGGCGTCGGCACGTCCGACGTGCGCTACACCTACCGCTCGGGCTGTCCCGTGGGCCGCAGCCAGTTGAAGAAGGTGCGGATGAACTACCAGGGCTACGACGGCTCGGTGCACCGCGGCACGATCATCCTGCGTGACGACGCCGTCAACCGCACCGTGGACGCCTTCTCCAAGGGTGCGTGGGGTAAGTTCGCCCTGTATCAGCTCAGCAACCCCGACAAGTACAAGGGCGTTGACACCGTGCAGATGAAGGCCAACAACACCAGCGCCTTCAACTGCCGCAAGGTCGTCGGCAACCCCTACGCGCAAAGCCCGCACTCCTACGGCCGTGCCGTGGACATCAACACCGTGCAGAACCCCTACTACGACGGCAAGAAGTGGTACCCGTCCAACGGCACGAAGTGGATCAAGAAGCGCACCGGCAAGGGCGTGTTGACCGGCAACGATCCGATGACCAAGGGCATGACCAGCAACGGCTACTTCTGGGGCGCCTGGTGGTACGACAAGGACTACCAGCACTTCCAGATCAACTGAGGCCTGCCATGACAACCTCGACGATGAAGATCTTTGTTGGGCTATCCTCGCTGCTGCTCGCAGGCACCATCGGTGCTTGCTCGGGTGCCCCGGCAGCGCCCGGCCCTTCGCCTTCACCACCGTCGCCTGCATCACCGTCCGACCGGGCCGGGTCGCCGACCGTAGCGCGGTCGCCCACCGACTCGGCGGCCTCCCAGCCGGGTGACCTCCCGTCTGCCTCCCCCACTCCTCCAGAGCCCTCACCGGCCGCGACGACGTCGGGGCCCTTGAGCGGGGACACGATGCCCCAGAAGCTGCTGGGCTTCAAGCCCGTCCCCGGGGAAGCCACCGAGGGCGAGTACCAGCCCAACGGCACCTTCGTGCACGCGTTGGATCCGAAACTGTCCGTGCGCGACGCGCTCCCCCAGTGCGGCAAAACCGTGCCGGTTCCCGAGGCCAAGCACGCGCTCGGGGCCTCCTACCAGGACGGCACGGGTCGGCTCGGCAACGGGATCGCCTTCCAGTTCTCGAGTGAGGCCGATGCCAGCGAGTGGTTCACGTCCTTCGCCGGCCTGATCAAGCAATGCGAGGTTGACGGCATGAAGCCGGTCATCACCAAGACGACCCTGCAGGACCAGCGGTTCAGCGGTGAGGGTGTGTGGACCGAAGCGGGCATGGTCAAAGGCGACCGGGTGACCATGGTCATCGTCGAGGGCAAGGACCACGATGCCAGGAAGTTGTTGAACGATTTAGTGGGATAGCGGCGGGCTCCGCTGCGCCCGAGCCATCCGAGTTGGCGCCGACCCGAATGATCTTTCGGTCGGGTAACGAAATCGAATCGCAGATCTTAAGTGATCATTACGTTTGCCGCTTTTGGCGCCATAGCCTGCGCACAAAGGTATCGAGCGGTTTAGCGTCTGAGGTCGTAGGCCGTTGTCAGCGGATCCGTGAGGAACGAAGTGTTCCCAACGCTATCGACGAGCCGAGAAAGAGGTACCCCGATGAAGAAGTCACTTCGGTTGCTCGTCCCCCTGGCGGCGGCGTCCATGGCCATGGCTATGACCCCGGTCGCTGCGCACGCGGACGGCGGCACCAGCTACCAGACCACCCTGAATGCGCTCAACGGCTCCGGGGGGTCCGGGATGGCCACGGTCACCCTCAACGGCGACCAAGCCACCGTGACCCTGTCCTATTCAGGTCTGGCGACGACGTTCAAGGACGGCCCCTTCCCCCACGTCCAGCACATCCATATCGGCGGTGAGGGCAAGTGCCCCACCAACGCCAACGACAAGGATGGGGACGGGGTCATCTCCACCCCCGAGGGCGGAACATCCTACGGTGCCGTGGGCACCAGCCTCACCATGAAGGGTGACACCAGCCCCAAGGCGGCCACCAAGCTGGACGTGGTTCCCTCGGGCGGCAGCGCTGATTACAAGCGCACGTTCAAGCTCAACAGCGACACCATGGCTTCGGTCAAGGACGGCATCGGGGTCGTCGTGGTCCACGGTCTCGATCCGAGCACGCTGAGCAAGAAGGCTCAAAAGGCCAAGAGCCCACTGGTTCCGGAGCTGCCGCTGGCCGCGACGGCGCCTGCCCTGTGTGGCGCCCTGAGCGCTTCCCCAGCCGGGGGCGCCGGAACGGGCACCGGCTCGACATCCGGGTTTGAGAACGCCGGTCTGCTCGGATTCGGCGGTCTGCTCATTGCCGGTGGCGCGGTGGCCGGACTCCGTCGACGGGCTGCCAAGAGCAACTGATAGCTCAAGGAGAGTCATGACGGGGGCGTCTGAGCAGGGAAACCACGAAGGGTTACGGCGAGCACTGCCGTTGGCCTTCGTGGTGCTCGGCGTCGCCGTCGTGGTGTTCGCCCTCCTGAGCCAGGTGAGTCCGCCCACGCCGCCTCCCTCGGCGGCGGGCACCATCGACTCGCGGCCTCTAGCGGTACCGAGCGCTGACCCCACGCCGACGCCACAGCCGACGCCGGCCGCCACCACAACGACTCCCACCCCGAAGCCGGACGAGACGCCGACGCGGAGGCCGAAGCCCAAGAGGATTGTGTCGAGCCCAAAACCCGGCAAATCCTCGACGCCTAGCGCCCAACGAGTCGAGGCGCCCATGCCGCCATCGGAGCCGGTGTCGATCTCCATCCCGGCCATCGACGTCGACTCCCCCGTATTTCCCATCGGACTGGACGCCGAGGGGGCTCTGGAAGCTCCGCAACCCGGCCCCAACCTCAACGACGTCGCGTGGTTCGAGAACTCGCCCACCCCAGGTCAGCTCGGCCCCAGTGTGTTGGAGGGCCACGTAGACACCGACGAAGGAAGATCGGTGTTCTTTCGTCTGGGCGATGTCACTCCGGGCGATACCGTGAAGATCAAACGTGAGGACGGTCGGACCGCGGTCTACACCGTGGACGCCGTGCGTAGCTACGCCAAGTCCAAGTTCCCGACAGACCTGGTCTACGGCACCGATCTCAGCCGGCCGAGCCTACGGTTGATCACGTGCAGTGAGTTCGACCAGAAGATCGGGCACTACGCCGGTAACCTCGTCGTGTTCGGCCACCTGACGGCCGTCCAGCAGTAACCATGACGGATCGTCCGGGCTGGACTGGGCGATGCCCTGGCCCTGCCCGAGCGGCTGACGGGACGCGAGGCCCTGGGGCGGATACAG